>JAAPAA010000240.1 GCA_012274165.1 Thiobacillaceae bacterium | reverse complement strand
TCCCCAGCAAGCCCACATCGGCCAGCACCTTCAATTCCAGCGCCAGTTCCCACTCTTCGCCGGGTTCACCCAGGGTGTGCTGGCGTGGCGCGCGGTTGGTGCTCGATTTAAAGTGCTGGTTGCCCAACCCGCCCTTGCCGCCTTTGGCCAGACAAATCTTTTGGCCATTTACAGCGAGGTCGGCCACTACTTCACCGCTGTTGATATCAGTGAACACGGTGCCAACCGGCACACGAATGGTCAGGTCTTCGCCGCCCTTGCCGTAGCATTGTGCACCGCGCCCGCTCTCGCCCTTTTGCGCCTTGAAGATGCGGGTATAGCGAAACTCGACCAGCGTATTGATATTGCAGTCGGCCACCGCATACACACTGCCGCCACGTCCGCCATCGCCGCCGTCCGGCCCGCCGAAAGGAATGAATTTTTCACGGCGAAACGAGGCGCTGCCATCGCCGCCCTTGCCGGCCAACACCTGAATTTTTGCTTCGTCGATGAATTTCATATTGGAGTGATCCTAATGAGTGGTCCCAATTAAAGCCGCACAAACAAAAAAGCCCCATCCGGCGGACAGGGCTTTTTGGCGACCGCGTCGGCCTCAGCTCAAATCAAGCAACCAGCGGCTCGATGCGCACCATCCGGCGACGGGCAGCACCCTTGACTTCGAACTTGACCGTGCCTTCAGCCTTGGCGAACAGGGTGTGATCCTTGCCAATGCCAACGTTGTCGCCAGGATGGAACTGGGTACCGCGCTGACGCACGATAATGTTGCCAGCCAGAACAAACTCACCGCCGTAGCATTTCACGCCCAGACGTTTCGATTCCGAATCGCGGCCGTTACGCGAACTACCGCCTGCTTTCTTGTGTGCCATTTATCTGCTCCTTATGCGGTAATGCCGCCGATTTGCACTTCGGTGAAGTACTGGCGATGGCCTTGGCTCTTGCGATAGTGCTTGCGACGGCGCATCTTGAAGATCTTGATCTTGTCGCCGCGCGCCTGGTTCAGCACAGTGGCTGTAACCGTCGCACCGCGCAACATCGGCGCTCCCACCTTGATGTCGGCACCATTGCCCACCATCAACACTTGGTCGAAGGTGATTTCGCTGCCGATGTCGGCCTCGAGCTTTTCAATTTTAAGTTTGTCACCGGCGCACACGCGATATTGCTTGCCGCCGGTTTTGATGACTGCGTACATGGGGGGTCTCCAACCATTACGAACCCAGGAAAGCGCGAGATTTTAGCGGCGAACCTGGCGTAAGTCAAACCATTCATCAAGTCTTTATCAAGACGGGATCAAGACGGCCATGCTGTGAAAAAGCCTGGCCAGGCTGCTACCATTGCGGGCTTATCCTTAATAACAAGCTTGAATAGCCTAAATCGTGTCTCTGGAGAGCCTGCAATCCTATCTGGCCGACGACATGCATGCCGTCGATCATGTCATCCGCCAAAGCCTGTATTCCGACGTGGCGCTCATTCGTCAGGTTTCCGAGTACATCATCAATAGTGGCGGCAAGCGGATGCGCCCAGCTCTGGTTCTGCTGTCGGCAGGCTGCTTCAATTATTCAGGCAGCGCCCATCACACCCTCGCAGCCGTAGTTGAATTCATCCACACCGCGACCCTGTTGCACGACGATGTGGTTGATGAGTCCGAACTGCGACGCGGCCGCGAAACCGCCAACGCCTTATTCGGCAATGCCGCCAGCGTGCTGGTCGGTGACTTTCTCTATTCACGTGCGTTTCAGATGATGGTTGCGGTCGACAACATAGAAATCATGCGCATCCTGTCAGACGCGACCAACACCATCGCCGAAGGCGAAGTGCTGCAACTGCTCAACTGCCACGACCCCGACATCGACGAAGACAATTATCTGCGTGTGATCCGCTACAAGACCGCCAAGTTGTTTGAAGCGGCCGGCCGCCTCGGTGCAGTCATCAGCGGCGGCACAGATGCACAGAAAGATGCGCTGGCGCGCTACGGCATGCATCTCGGCACCGCCTTTCAGTTGATAGACGACGTGCTGGATTATTCCGGCGACTTCCTCAAAACCGACAAAAACATTGGCGACGACCTGGCCGAAGGCAAACCTACCCTGCCGCTGTTGTATGCGATGAAGCATGGCACCCCGGCACAGACCGCCAGCATTCGCCAGGCGATCGAACACGGCGGCCTCACCGAATTCCAGAGCGTGCTGGCTGCGATCAAGGATACGCACGCCTTGCAATACACCCGCGAAGTCGCGCAACGCGAAGTTCAGGCTGCCAATACGGCAATTTCTGTTTTACCCGATTCAAATTCCAAGTCAGCTTTGCTACAATTAGCGGCTTTCGCGGTTGACCGTAGTTTTTAACCGCGTTGTTTGTGTAGTTCCCGGTAGTCCTTCAAAAAGGTGTGCGGATCATGATCCTGCACCGTCATCTGCCTCGGGGCGTAGCTCAGCCTGGTAGAGTACTGCGTTCGGGACGCAGGAGTCGGAGGTTCGAATCCTCTCGCCCCGACCACATTCCTCAGTGAATCCCTCGTCCAGCACCGACACCACAGGCACTTTGCCCGTCACGCCCCCCTGCGCAAAAACTATTTAACTTTAAAAATCAGTTGTATAGCCCACACCTACAACTAAAGTTGTACATCCAATTTTCTTGATTAACGCTAAGGTCGTGGCGTGGGAATGAACCCACGCTCAACTACTTATCAAGGAGGCAGTATGAAAAAAATGGTCCGAGTGTTGTTAATGGTTGTTGCAGGTTTGATGGCCCTTCCGGCGTTTGCCGCACTCAACATCAACACCGCAACGCAATCCGAGCTTGAGGCGGTCAAGGGAGTGGGGCCGACAAAGGCCCAATCCATCATTGCCTACCGTGAAGCCAATGGCAATTTCAAGAGCCTGGATGATCTGGATAAGGTGAAGGGCTTCGGTAAAGCCAGCATTGAAAAACTCAAGGGTGAACTGACCGTTGGCCCGGATGGCAGCAAGAAAAAATAACCGGCTGACCTGAGTCATCGTAATTTGCCGGTTGCGTATCTCGCGGAAAGCATCACTGCGGGATACGCCCGCATCAAATTGGGGTAGAAAGCGGACGCGTCTGGCCTAGCCAGTATAATCCGCGCTTTCTTGGCGGTTCTGCTATCCATCCCATGTCTACCCTTGCCGTCATTCTGATCGCAACGTCCGCTGGCAGTGTGCTGAGCTTGTTGCTGGCTGCGGTATTGGCATTTTCGGCACGTCCCAGTTGGGTGCCGATTCTGGTGAGTTACGCCATTGGCGCGCTGCTTGGCGCATCCTTGCTCGAAGTCCTGCCTGAAGCCGTCAAAATGGGCGGCAACATCGAAACCGTCGGCAAGGCTCTGCTGGGCGGAATATTGCTGTTCTTTTTACTGGAAAAGCTGGTGCTGTGGCGACACTGTCACGACGAGATTTGCGAAGCGCACGGCAGCCCCAACCACGAACACGATCACGGCCGCTCCGGCGCAATGATCATGGTGGGCGATACCTTCCATAACTTTGTCGACGGCATCATCATCGGGGGGGCATTTCTAGCTGATTTCAGATTGGGCGTCGTCACGACACTGGCGATTACTGCGCACGAAATCCCCCAGGAGGTCGGCGACTTTCTCATTCTGCTGCATTCAGGCTATAGCCGCACCCGCGCCTTGTTGCTCAATTTCTTGTCCGGGGTCGCGACCCTGGTGGGCGCCCTGATCGGCTACTACGCCTTGTCGGAGCTGCAGGGCTGGACCCCGGTGTTGCTGGGCCTGGCTGGGGCGAGCATGCTGTACGTTGCGTTGTCGGATCTGATTCCGGGTTTGCACAAGCGTGCGGAAATTGGCGCCACGCTGCAGCAACTCGTGCTAATCGGACTGGGAGTCGGAACCGTCGCTCTGGCCGGTTACTTCATCGGCGAGGGCCACTGAACGACGACGCTTCGGCCGGTCGAACGTGTACACAAACAGTGCCAGCGGCAGCACACCCAGAAAAATCAGGACAGCCAGCGCCTTGCCGATACTGCTGGCGGTGATCGCCATCATCAGAATCACATACGCCCAGCCTATCGCTACGATATACATCTCATTGCTCCATCAGGATTGAACGCCATGGTAACCAAAGCCACCCTCACCCGCTCACCGACCGTTGGTTTCGTCTCGCTCGGCTGCCCCAAGGCCACCGTCGATTCCGAGCGCATCCTCACGCAACTTCGCGCCGAAGGCTACGGCATCGTCGGCAGCTACGACGATGCCGATGTG
>JAAPAA010000239.1 GCA_012274165.1 Thiobacillaceae bacterium | reverse complement strand
GGTCGAAGAAGGCGACATGATCGACATCGACATCCCCAAGCGCACGATCAACGTGCGCGTGTCTGATGCCGAACTCGCACGCCGTCGCGCCGCGATGGACGCCAAAGGTGCGCTCGCCTGGAAGCCGGTCAACCGCATCCGCGCCGTGTCGCCCGCGCTGCGCGCCTACGCCTCGATGGTGACGTCGGCTGCCTTCGGCGCAGTGCGCGATGTGTCGCTGGTGGAACACGCGACCGAGGCGCAGATTCACGCTGATCCGCTGGCACGCTTCGCCATTGCCGGTCAGCTCAGTTTCCGCGTCGGCGCCGGCGGCCTGACCTATGCCGACATCGACAACCACGGCGGCCGCGCGACGATCTGTCTGCAGGGCGCGCATGTGGTGAGCTTCCGCCCGAAATCGCAGCATGAGCCGGTGGTATGGGTGTCCGATGCCGCCAAGTTTGCCGCAGGCAAATCCATCCGTGGCGGCGCGCCGGTGTGCTGGCCATGGTTCGGCGCGCATGCGACCGAAGCAGCATTCCCCGCGCACGGTTTCGCCCGCACGGTGCCGTGGCAAGTGACCGCCACGCGCAAGCGCAACGACGCCAAAACCGAGATCACCCTGCAACTGGTCGACAACGAGCAGACCCGCGCGCAATGGCCGCACCCCACCCGGCTGACGCTGACCGTGGTGGTGGGCGCCAAACTGGAGATGCAACTGGCGACGACCAACACCGGCACAACGCCGATCCAGATTGGCGAAGCGCTGCACACCTATCTGCACATCAGCGACATCGGCAGCGTAAAAGTCAGCGGCCTCGAGGGCGCGAGCTTCCACGACAAGGTCGACCACTTCGCCACCAAGAAGCAAAGCGGCGCAATTGGCTTTAACGGCGAAGTCGACCGCGTGTACGTGAATACGCCGGCCGACTGCGTGATTGAGGATGCCGGCCTGAAACGCCGCATCCGCATCGCCAAAACCGGCTCACGCTCCACCATCGTGTGGACGCCGTGGACGGAAAAGGCCGACAAGATGGGCGACATGGGCGCGGGTAAGTCCGGCGCAGGCTGGCGTGAGATGGTCTGTGTCGAGTCGGCCAACGCGATGGACAACCTCGTCACTGTGGCGCCGGGTGAAACGCACACGCTGGCAGTGACGTACAGCGTCGAACCTTTGTAGGCACTAAGGAGCAATCAGCATGCGCGTGATTCTGGTGGCGAATCCCAAGGGCGGCAGCGGCAAAACCACGCTGTCGACCAATCTGGCCGGCTATCTCGCCTCTACCGGCAAGCGGGTGGCGATGCTCGATCTCGACCGGCAAAAATCCGCCACGCACTGGCTGGCGATGCGCGACATGGCGCTGCCGGACATCGAGTTGATGCGTGAGGGGCAGACGGCAGACAGCGACTGGCTGGTGATCGATTCACCTGCCGGGCTGCACGGCAAGAATCTGGTGCGCGCACTGAAGCTGGCGCACAAGGTGGTGGTGCCGATCGCGCCGTCGCTGTTCGACATTCGCGCCAGTCAGGATTTTCTGGCTGCGCTGCATGATGAAAAAGCGGTGCGCAAAGGCCACGCCTTTGTCGGCGTGGTGGGGATGCGGGTGGATCCGCGCACCCGCGCCGGGGTCACGCTGGAAGGCTTCATGGAACAGCAGGCCTTACCCGTGCTGACCTATCTGCGCAATACGCAAAACTATGTCAACGCGGCGTTCGAGGGCAAGAGCCTGTTTGATCTGCCGCATCACCTGGTCGAACGCGAGATCGAGCAGTGGCAGAACTTGATCGACTGGCTCGATCGCTGATCGAGCCTGCAGTCGCACAAATCAGTGCGAGGTCTGCTTCATTAAATTGACGACCTGCGGCTTGGCCACGCCCTTGGTCGACGAGCAGGAACCGTCGACCGACACGCCCAGCTGTTGCTCGGCTTCGTGCAGCAGGTTGATCACGTCTACATAGAACTTGTCGTCCGCCATCATGCGCGCGGTGCGGCCGCCTTCGTTGGCGGCCAGCGCGTCTGCGCCATTGTTGATCAGCCATTCCACCACCGCGGCGTCGCCACCACCGGCGGCCAGCATCAACGGCGTGATGCCAAAGAAAATCCGCTCATCGAGCGAAGCGCCCGCGCCATGCAGCACTTCGATAACCTCGACATAGCCACGCTCGGTGTCACCGTTGTAGGCTGCTTTCGCCAGCGCAGTCCAGCCTTGCGGCGACTTGGCGTTGACATCCGCACCGGCCGCGATCAGCAGCTGCACCGCTGCCACATGGCCCGCGTGCGCGGCATGCATCAGCGCAGTTTCGCCTGCCTCATTTACGGCGGCATGATCGGCGCCCGCATCCAGCAGGCTTTTGAGTTGAGCGGTATCGCCTGATTGAGCGGCGACAAATAATTCCTGGGACATGTGAGGCTCCATGCATTTTTACGAATGAACGTGAGCGTACAATAGTTGACTAAATCAATCAACTATTGCGCCCGCGTGCTATCCATCATGAAAAACCGCCTTGCGACCGAACCCAGCCCCTATCTGCTGCAACACGCCGACAACCCGGTCGACTGGTATCCGTGGGGCCCCGAAGCGCTGGAAAAAGCCCGCCGCGAGAACAAGCCGATCCTGCTGTCGATCGGCTATTCGGCCTGCCACTGGTGCCACGTCATGGCGCACGATTGCTTCGAGGATGCCGAAGTGGCGGCGGTGATGAACCGGCTGTTCGTCAACGTCAAGGTGGATCGCGAAGAACGCCCCGACCTCGATCAAATCTACCAGTCGGCGCACCAACTGCTGACCCAGCGCGGCGGCGGCTGGCCGCTGACGATGTTTCTCACCCCCGACCAGACGCCGTTTTATGCCGGCACCTATTTCCCCAAAACGGCGCGCTACCAATTGCCGGGCTTCATCGACCTGATGGGAAACATCGCCCGCGCCTGGCACGAGCGGCGCGGCGACGTGCTGGCGCAAACCGAAGCCGTGCGCAACGCGCTGGCGCAGCAGCAACCCGCGCCCGGCGCACAACAGGCGTTGAGCGAAGCGCCGTTTGCCGACGCGGTACGCGATCTGTCCGCCAACTTCGATCCGAAATGGGGTGGGTTTTCGAAAGCACCCAAATTTCCGCGGCCCGGCGAACTGCACTTCTTGCTGCGCGAATTCGCGCGCAACGGCCAGGACGTGGTGCGCGACATGGCGCTGTTCAGTCTCGACAAGATGGCCTCGGGCGGCGTGCGCGACCAGATCGGCGGCGGCTTTTGCCGCTACTCGGTCGATGAGCAGTGGGCGATTCCCCACTTCGAAAAAATGCTCTACGACAACGGCCCGCTGCTGCACCTGTATGCCGACGCCTGGGCGCTGACTGGCGACCCGCTGTTCAAGGAAACCGCCGAGGATCTCGTCGCCTGGCTACTGCGCGAAATGCGCGCGCCGGAAGGCGGCTTTTATTCCGCGCTCGACGCCGACAGCGAAGGCCATGAAGGCAAGTTCTATGTGTGGACACCGGACGCAGTGCGGGCGTTGCTGAGCGCCGAGGAATACGCGGTGGCCGCGCCGCTATACGGGTTTGACCAGCCGCCGAATTTTGAAAACGCGAGCTGGAACCCCATTCTCGCTCAACCGTTGGACAACATCGCCACCCAACTGTGGCTGAACCCGGACGTAGCCATGGCAAGGCTCCACAGCGCACGCGCCAAGCTGTTCGCCGCGCGCGCAACCCGGGTGCGTCCGGGACGTGACGACAAACTGCTCACCAGCTGGAATGCGCTGATGATCGGCGGCCTCGCGCACGCCGGACGCGTGATGGCGCGCGCCGACTGGATCGAAGCCGCGCAGGCCGCCATCGATTTCCTGCATCAAGCCCTGTGGCATGACGGCCGTCTGCTCGCCAGCTACAAACACGGCGAGGCGCGGCTCAATGCCTATCTCGACGATTACGCATTTTTGCTGGACGCCCTGCTGGAAAGTCTGCAGGCCGACTACCGCGAAACCGACATGGGGTGGGCGCGCGAACTCGCCGATGCGCTGCTGACCCATTTCGAAGATGCCGAATCCGGCGGGTTTTTCTTCACCAGCCACGACCATGAAGCGCTGATCAGCCGCCCCAAACCGGGCTACGACAATGCAACGCCGTCCGGCAATGGCGTCGCCGCATTCGCCCTGCAACGGCTGGGGCATCTGCTGGGGGAGACGCGCTATCTCGACGCCAGCGCGCGCTGCCTTCGGCTGTTCCAGGCGCAGGTCGCCCAGCAGCCGATTGCATATCCCACGCTGCTTGCCGTATGGGACGAAGCGCTGGCGCCGCCGCGCATCATTCTGCTGCGCGGCCCGGCAGCGGCACTGCGCGAGTGGACAACAGAGTTGACCGCCAAACTCGGCCCACGCGACATCCTGCTCGCTCTGCCCAATGGCCTGAAGCTGCCCGCAGCACTGGCCAAGCCCGAATCGGACACGCCGGTCGCCTGGATCTGCAGCGGCACCGCGTGCCTGCCGCCGGTTATCCAACTGTCCGCCGTGCTGGCCTGATTGCTGTATCAGCATTCGATATTTGGAACGCAACTACGCGCGTGCCATCTAACAATCAGTTGCATTACGGCCACAAATACGCCTCTCCCGTCTTGCGCAGAGGGGGGTTTTCCTTAATAGTGCAGGGGCGATAATAACGATGCGCTAACCTGACTTCCACGGAGACTGTAAATGATGAAAGCACTCATGATGACCGCAGCATCGGCTGCCCTGTTGCTGGCGTCCGGTATGGCGTCTGCCGCCGACGGCGCAGCGCTGGCACAGAAGAATGCCTGTATGTCCTGCCATAGCGTCGACAAAAAGATCGTCGGCCCGGCTTACAAGGATGTCGCCAAGAAATACGCAGGCGACAAGGGCGCGCAAGCCAGACTGATGGCCAAGGTGAAGGCGGGCGGCAAAGGCGTGTGGGGCGACATTCCGATGCCGCCGAACCCGCAGGTCTCGCCCGCGGACTTGAACACGATCGTTGCCTGGGTGCTGACCCTGAAGTAATTCGATCCTGCTGCAAGCACACACAAGGCCGACTTCAAGTCGGCCTTGTGTTTTTTGGCGCGCTGCTTTGCGGGAAGGCGCGGCGGGCTTGTGGTATAAATCCTGCGTTCAAGTTTTTGATGCGGGAAGCCCGAATGACACGCCACACTTTAGGTTTAGCGGCATTGGCCGTTGCAGCGCTGGTTGCAGGATGCGGCGACAAGCCGCAGCAGAACGGCGAACATCCCGTCGTGCTGATCGGCCAGGTTTCCCCGCTCACCGGGCCGCAGGCGCATCTGGGCAAGGACAACGAAAACGGCGCGCGACTGGCGCTGGATGAAATCAACGCCGCCGGCCTCACGCTGGGCGGCAAAAAAGTCATCCTCGAAATGAAGAGCGAGGACGATGCCGCCGACCCCAAAACCGCGACCACCGTGGCGCAAAAGCTGGTAGACGAAGGCGTGGCGGGCGTCATCGGCCACCTCAATTCGGGCGCCACCATCCCGGCTTCCAAGATTTATGCCGACGCGGGCATTCCACAGATTTCACCTTCGGCCACCGCTGTCGCCTACACCGCTTCCGGCTACAAAACCGCCTACCGCGTGATGACCAACGACGCGCAACAGGGCAGCGTGCTGGGCCGTTTCGCCGTGACCAAGCTCGGCGCGAAGAAAATCGCCATCATCGACGACCGCACCGCCTACGGCCAGGGACTGGCCGATGAAGTCGAAAAGGCGGCCAAAGCTGCCGGCGGCGAAGTGGTCGCGCGCGAATACACCTCCGACCGCGCCACCGACTTCATGGCGATCCTCACCTCGATCAAGGGCAAAGCGCCCGACCTGGTGTTCTTTGGCGGCATGGACCCGCAGGCCGCGCCGATGATCAAGCAGATGAAACAACTGGGCATGACCGCCAAGTTCCTCGGCGGCGACGGCGCGCAGACGCCCAAGTTCATCGAACTGGCCGGCGCCGATGCCGAAGGCGCGCTGGCATCCAACCCCGGCCTGCCGCTCGATGTAATGCCCGGCGGCGCGGCGTTCAAGGCCAGGTTCGAAGCCAAATACGGCAAGATCCAGAACTATGCGCCGTACGCCTACGACGCCATGCATGTGCTGATCGACGCCATGAAACGCGCCGATTCCAGCGACCCGGCCAGGTATCTGGCCGAACTGCCCAAGACCGATTATCAGGGTGTGACCGGGCGGGTGCGCTTTGATGCCAAAGGCGACATCACCGGCGGCGCGGTCACGCTGTATCAGGTAAAAGACGGCAAGTGGGTGACGCTCGAGACCGTGACTAGCGGTCAATAAGTCAGCATCCGGCTGCGCGGGTATCCCGCGCAGCCTCATCCCACATTCCTTTGCGGCATAGTCCGCGCGCTTCGCAATGCTGGCACACGCTGTCGACGCCGCCTGCGGGGAGTGCTGCACCCGCGGCAATCGCTTCCAGCAGCGCCGGCAGGCGGCGACAGATGGCGTCGATGTCGGTTTCACCATCGAGTTCGAGCGGGACAACGGGGGTTTCGTTGATTGGCAAATAGGCCGCGGCGGCCTCGGCGAGCCAGGCGTAAAACGGCAGCTGCACGGCTTCAGCGGGGTTTTTAAGCTTCTTTTTGAGACCTTGTGCCGCGCCGGTTTTGTAGTCGATAACGGCCAGCACCTCGCCACCATCCGCATCGATGCGGCAATCGACGCGGTCGATACGGCCGTGCAGGGTGATGTCACCGAGGCCGGCAACGT
>JAAPAA010000238.1 GCA_012274165.1 Thiobacillaceae bacterium | reverse complement strand
GCTCGCCGTGCTGCAGGCGGTGGTCGGACTTGGCTACATCTGGCTCGCCGTCGCCGCGGTCCTGTTGTCGCTGGTCGGCGCGTTTTACTACCTGCGCATCGTCAAGTTGATGTATTTCGATGCGCCGCATGACACCGCACCGATCACCGCCAGTTCCGATACCCGCCTGCTCATGTCGGTCAACGGGCTGGCCGTGCTGGCGCTCGGCATTCTGCCGCAGCCCTTGATGGCAGTGTGCGTGCATGCCATCGGCGCGTCGTTTTGATTTAACCAGGCTGATTTAAGCTGCCTGCTTCAATGTGGCTGAATCAATCCAGTTGAATCTGCCCCGACTGAACTAAACCCGGCCAGAGCAAGTCTGCTCTGGCCTTACCTGCCTTTTGGATCGAACGTGAATTTCTCTACCACCCTGTTATTGATTCTGGCATTTACTGCTGCCAACCTGCCTTTCCTTGTCGAGCGCATTTTCTTCGTCGTCAAACCCAAATCCGGTGACAAGAATGTCGCCTGGCGACTGCTGGAGTTGGTGGTGATGTATTTTGTGGTCGGCGGTATTGCCTGGCTGCTCGAAAGCAAGCTGGGTGACGTACACAAGCAGGGCTGGGAGTTCTATGCAGTCAATGCTTCGCTGTTCGTGGTGTTTGCCTATCCGGGGTTTGTGTATCGCTATTTGTGGCGGCGGCGCGGCGGGTAGGGGGATCAATTGGCTCCGGCGCTCTGCGGCAGGCTCTGAAAAGGGTGCCAGTCGTGTTTGGCGCGGGGTCACAGTGCAAACAAATATCGGGACTTGCTACCTTTCGCCCGATACATCGCCTGATCCGCGCTTTTGATCAATGCATTCGCCGTGGTGCCGTCTTTCGGAAATATCGAAATTCCTATACTTGCGCTAATGCTTGGGTTGATGGTGAGATCACCGATACGGACATCACACGGCGTCTGAATCGACACAATCAGCTTATCGGCAATGGACGTGAGGTCTTGCTCATTTTTGACCTCCGTGAGCAAGTACAAGAACTCGTCTCCACCATGACGGCTGACCGTGTCGTCGCCGCGTGTACTTTCCGTGAGCCTTGCCGCAATCGTCTTCAAGACGCTATCACCTGCGTCGTGCCCATATGAATCGTTGATTTTCTTGAAACCATCCAGGTCAATGAACATGACGGCCAAACGCCAGTTGTGCCGTTTAGCCTGCGCCAAACCATGCTCCAGCCGATCATTGAACAACGCGCGATTGGGCAGACCGGTCAAGGCGTCATGAACTGAGGCGTAGCGAGACGCTTCTTCCCTTTCCGTAACTGCCTCCAATTGAACTTCAAGTGCATGTCGCTCATGGACCTCGTCCTTCAAAGCCGCATTTACGATCGAGAGTTTATCGGCCGCATCCTGCACGATGTCTTCAACGGTTTCTGTTTTCTCGAGGGCTTTTTCGATGCCAGGCGGCGGCTGCCGAACCTCAAGTTCCTGCTTGAGAGCAATATTGACCGAAGACAGCTCCTGGGCAGCTTCATCCACCAGGCCCTTGACTTCCTTGGTTTGACCCAGCACTTTGGTCAGCGCCTTGTTGGGCTTGTGGCTATCCTGCGAAATCGCGTTTGGATTGGTTTTCATGTGTATGCATTAACGCAAATGTTGATGGCATGGAGGCCCGCTGGACTAGCATTTACCCACTTCGACATCATTCATGGAGACGGATGAGTCCTTGGCCTGATCTTGTGTCGGACGGGCTCGAAGCCCGGGGCTCAAGTTCTTCTCATAGACTATGCAAACCACACCGGCAGGTCTGTGCAGCAGCGCACATAGTCAGATATGGATCGCTGTGGGAAGTGGATCCGTGTATTTGCACAGTGGCCCTGGATTTGAAAGTGGAAGTCCGCCCGGAAGCCGAAACGCGAGACAGTGAAAACGCGTCAGACGGTGCAGAGTGTTTTGGTTTTGGCCGGTTAAACCGTAAAGCTCGGCCACGACTTATGCGGCGCTTTGCTTAAAGAAAGCAGAAGAAGAACCGTCCCGAATCAAACTCCAGCACCAGCCGTGCGCCGCGATTGAGCGCGTAATCCCATGATCCCTTGGTAGCGCAGCCTTCGTGGCATTCGCTCACGCCCGCGGGTGATTCGAGATCGCGTTCGCGGTCGTACCAGCTCAGTAACATCGTGTCGTCGCCTAGTTGCTGCTGGGCGATGGCTGTCGCCAGCTTGAGCGCGGCATAAAAGTCGAGGCCGAGTTCGGCGGTGTCGAGGCGCAGGGTTTTCATGGTGAGGTGTCGGTCAGCGCTTTCAATACGCCAGACTTTTATAAATGCGCCTTCAGCGCATACAGCATATCCAGCGCAGCCTTCGGGGTGAGTGCATCGGGATCGATCTCGCGCAGCTGGTCGAGCGCGGGATGCGGTGGCGGTTCGTCGTTGGGCAGGTGGGCGGCGAACAGATCGCCTTGAGGGCCGGGTTGCAGCTGGGCGTCCTCGAGTTCGCGCAGGTGGCGGCGCGCGCTAGCGATGACCGGGCTCGGCACGCCGGCCAGGCGGGCGACCTGGATGCCGTAGCTTTGCGAGGCCGGGCCTTCTTCAACGGCGTGCAGGAACACCAGATTGGCGCCGTGTTCCTTGGCATCGAGGTGGACGTTGACGAGCTGCTTGTACTCGTTGGCCAGTTGGGTCAGCTCGAAATAATGG
>JAAPAA010000237.1 GCA_012274165.1 Thiobacillaceae bacterium | reverse complement strand
GTCCACATGCGCGGTCCACGGTGTGGGCGTGGTGGTGATGCCCACACGATCCAGCGTGCGTTGCAGGCGCGCGAGCACCTTCGGCCATAGTTCTGCATGGGCCGTGTCCGATGGATCAGGGGTGAGGATGGCGATGTTGGTCATGCGCGTATGCCGGTGAAACGCTACGCTGGTCAGCGGAGGTCACCGCTTCCAGCCGCCGAGAGAATCAGGCGAACCTGGAAATCGATTCCGATTCGTGCTTTTCCATTCAAGTTTTCAAACCGGCAACGATCTCCGACACGTTGAGCCCGAGTTCAAGTTGCAGCCGCACATATTCGCGTTCCTTGCGCGACAAGCTGCGGCCCACCTCGATGCGAACGTCCTCCGCTTGCAGGATGCGCACGATCCTGGGCAACGCCGAGCCTATGGCGTCGGGCCCGTAGCCGGCTTCGCGCAAGGCTGCGCTGATGAGCGCTTCAATGTCCATGGCACATTCCGATTGATCTCGATGCACTGGATTATGCGCCCGGCCTCACCCGCGACCGCGTTGAAGGAAGGCAACCCGTGCGCCGACGATCATAGCGACGGTGAGGATCGCCAGCGACATCCCGAGCTGAGTTCTCAACGTCATCTTCAACCTCATCACCAGCGCGATGCCCAGCGCCAGCAAAGGGTGGCCCGAATTCGTCTTGCGCTCGTAAATCAGGCTTGGAGAGCCTTAGCCCTTTCGGGGCGGCGCTTTCGAACACCTTGCGTAAGGCGATGCCTTGACCAGTGCTGCCTGCAGGGCCGTAAAGGTCTGGCCAGGACCGAGGTTCGATTCAACCAACAGGGTGCCGGGCTTCTCGTCCGGATTGAAGGTCATCAGCACGCGGCCGAAGTCGTCGTCGTTGACCGGGAACGGGAAGAACCACTGGCTCGCGCCCGAGTATTCCGGCCCGCCATACGACACCGCATATTCGATGCTGCGGCTATGCGTTGCCTGGCCGGCCTGCAGGTAGGCAAATCCGGCGTCGTCCACCGTGATGCGTGGTTCGCGCTTGCAATCTCCATGCGGGGCATAGGTTCCATAGATTCCATCGAGATACGAGCCCTTCAATTTGCTCAACGTCACCGCATCCGCAGTGGCGGGCAGTAGCATCGCCAGGCAAATTGCCAGCAGTCCCGGCGCTTTCATAGGCATGACGTGGTCAAGTTTCATTTCGGATTCCTCCCAGTCGAAGTGGCGATCACCAGAAGCGCCATGCCCATCCATCGGGAGGCGCGCTTAGTTGCAAGGCCGACTTCCCCAAGGCGGCGTCAAGCAATGCTAGCAATCCATCCGCACTGAATGTACTGACGGCGCTACCGATAGTCTGATGAAAAGATGAAGACGTTGCGATCAAGCATGGGGTGGACGTCGCCACTTCCCAGCGTCCGCGGTGAGCTTACGCAGATGCTGGATCACTCCCGCTCGACTCGATCTCATTCGCCGCAATGCAGAAGCGGTCCCGTCCCGTCTGCTTGGCGCGATACAGCGCCGTGTCGGCGCGGTGAATCAGATCCGCCCAAGGACGTTCGCCCACGGACTCCGAGAGCGAAGCGACTCCCATGCTCATGGTCACCGGATACCGGTCCCGGAAGCGGTAACCGCGTACTGCCGCGATCAAGCGTTCGCCCAGGCAGATGGCGCCGTCGGGGCCTACACCGGGGAAGACCAGGCAGAACTCCTCTCCGCCGTGGCGACCGACCAGGTCGACGGACCGGCAGGTACGTCGAAGCAATCGCGCCACATCCACCAGGACCAGATCCCCGGCTTCGTGCCCGAACGCGTCATTGATGCGCTTGAAGAAGTCGATATCGAGATAGGCCACCGTCAGTGGCTGGCGATTGCGAATGGCCAGCGCCACTTCCCGCTCGCCTGCGGCGACGATAGCGCGCCTGTTCAGCAGGCCGGTCAATTCGTCATGCGTGGCCAGTTGGTGCTTTTCGTCCACCAATCGCTCGAAGTACAGCAGCAGCAAACCTGTCGCATACAGGAAGATCCCGCCCAGCGGGACCAGATACATGACCGAGATCCGCATGGCCGACTGGCTCATCGGCAGCAACTCCGGATCTTGCACGAGCACCGCCGCTATGCGTGCGATGTTGTTCAACACCAGCAAGCCGATGCCACCCAGCGTCAGCAAGCTGCCGAACGTCCTGCGTGATTGCAGGCCTGCAAGCAACACGCGGACGCTCAGCCCGAGCACCAGCAGCAAGGTGCTCGACAACAACATGATGCGCGCGAACTTCGGCGCGTCGGTCAACAGCAACAGCGCAAACAGCGTGCAGAAGCCGGCTCCGATTACCCAGCCGAGCCTGCCGCCGGTTCGCTTGTAGAACACCTGCAGGCCCCAGAACTGCGCAATGGCGCCGAAGACCAGGCAGCCGTTGCCGACAAGCAGCAACAGTGGCTGCCGGCCGCCTCCCGCGATCATGACCAATACGCCGATCACGATAAGGATCGACGCCATCGCCCAGTAGCGGGTACTGCGCTCGCGTCGCGCGGCCAGATGCGCCCCCGTCATGACCAGCGCGATCGAGGCCTGGGCGATCACGAGTGCGAGTGCGGCAGTCAGTGCATCCATTGCGAAAAAAGTTTCCCGGTGATCACCCGCTCAAGCCTCCAGGTCGGTGATGACATCCGATATATCGAGCCGAGTTCAAGTTGCTGATCCACGTAGTCGCGCTCCTTGCAGGACAGGCTTCGGCCCCTCTCGATGCGCATGTCCTCCGCCTGCAGGATACGCATGATCGTGGGCATTGCCGAGCCGGTCCCGTCCAGCCCGATTCGGATGATCCGACGTGTGCACGGCGCATCACCGGAACTTGTCCCTGGCACCATTTTCGGCACATCAGCGCGCGCCCTACCCATTCGCATGATCCAGCCAGTTGCGCCCCCTGTTCTCGAGGAAG
>JAAPAA010000236.1 GCA_012274165.1 Thiobacillaceae bacterium | reverse complement strand
GAAGGACAAGCACGCGCCCGCCGCCTTCTTCATGATCGGCTCCAACATGGAGGCGCATCCCGGCCTGGTGCAGCAGGTGCTGGCCGACGGCCATGAGGTAGGCAATCACACCTACACCCACCCCAATCTGGCGGAGACACCGGCCGCGGCGACGCGGCTGGAGTTGAACGCGGACCAGCGGCTGTTTCAGGCCCTGACGGGCCGATCGCTCCGGCTGTTCCGGTCGCCCTATCTGAGCGACTCCCATCCTTCCGATGCCGACGAGATTGAGCCGATCAAGCAGGCCCAGGCGCTGGGCTATATCGAGGTCACCTCCAATCTCGACACCCTGGACTGGGAACCGCTGACCGCGCCGCAGATGATGGGGAATGTGTACAGGGCGCTCGACAACCCCAACCGTGATCTGCGTGGCAATGTCATACTGATGCACGATTCCGGCGGCGACCGCAGCAAGACGCTGCTGTTGTTGCCCCAGTTGATCGATTCGCTGCGCGCCAAGGGCTATCAGTTCGTGCCGCTGTCGGAGCTGGTGGGCAAGACCCGCGACGAGGTGATGCCGCGGTTGCCTTTCACCATGTCGCTGTATGCCGACCGGGCGGTGTTCCTCACCATCAGTTATGTGGCGCAGTTCCTGTATTACTGCTTCCTGGGCGCGATCGTGCTGGGCGTGGCGCGGCTTTTCGCGCTGGCGGGGCTGGCGATATGGAAGCGGGCAAAGGGCCTGGGCGTGCCGCCGCCGTCGGATGGGTCGCCTCCCGTGGTGACGGTGCTGATCCCCGCCTTCAACGAAGAGAAGGTCATTGTTGCGACCGTTGAGCGCATTCTGAGCAGCGACTATCCGAACCTGGATGTGCTGGTGATCGATGACGGTTCCAAGGATCACACCGCCTATATCACCCGCTCCCACTTCATGAGGGAGCAGCGTGTCGGCGTGATCTCCATCCCCAATGGCGGCAAGGCCAACGCGTTGAATGTGGGACTGGCCAACGCGCGCGGCGAAGTCGTGGTGGCGCTGGATGCCGATACCCAGTTCGAGCGCACCACCATCTCGCGTCTGGTGCGCTGGTTCAGCGACCCCGAGATCGGCGCGGTGGCGGGCAATGCCAAGGTCGGCAATCGCATCAACATGATCACCCGCTGGCAGGCGCTGGAATATATCGTGGCGCAGAATCTGGAGCGCCGGGCGCTGTCGGCGCTGGACACGCTGACAGTGGTGCCGGGCGCGGTCGGGGCCTGGCGCCGCGATGCGCTGAGGGAGCTGGGCGGTTTTCCTCCCGACACACTGGCAGAGGACCAGTACCTTACCATCGCCATCCAGACACGCGGTTATCGCGTTCAGTTCGACCCCACCGCCGTCGCCTGGACAGAGGCACCGGCCACCGTGAAGGGCCTGGCCAAGCAGCGCTTCCGCTGGGCCTATGGCACGCTGCAATGTTTGTGGAAGTACCGCCGCATCACCTTCAACGCCGACTATGGCGAACTGGGCCTGGTGGCGCTGCCGCAGGTCTGGTTGTTCCAGATTGTGCTGACCACGCTGGCGCCGGTGGCCGACCTTCTTCTGGTCTGGCAGCTGATCGCCGAATATATCAACTACGCCCAGCATGTCGGCACTTATACCGGCGACAATCTGCGGATCGTCGGCATTTATTATGTGGTGTTCATCGTGGTGGATTTGCTGGCCGCCATGGCGGGGTTTGTCCTGGAAAAGAGCGAGGACTGGCGCCTGCTGTGGTGGTTGCCGCTGCAGCGCTTCGGCTATCGCCAGATCATGTATTACGTGGTGGTTCGTTCGCTGTGGACAGCGCTGCGTGGTCCCTTTGTGGGCTGGGGCAAGCTGGAACGCCATGGCACGGTGCGCGCCCGCGCCTAGTTGGGAATGAGAAAAACGCCGTTGTCGTCGCTGTGATGGACGCGGTAATGCGCCGTTATGGCGGCGTGGGCCTGTGGTCCCAGCGCATCCAGATCGTTCAGTTGCAGGGTGGTGAAGTGGCGCGCGGCGATGAGCTGGATCAGCACTTTGGGATCGCGCGCACCGGTCTTGATTGCTTCGCCCACATTGAAGACGTCCACCTCGGCTTGCTTGCCGGCCCACAGGCAGAGCGAAAGCTGGTCGCACAGGGCAGGCCCCGGACGGGCCTTCAGAAAAGCGATGTCGGCGGGGGCTTGCTGGCGGAAGGCGCGAGTGAAGAAGAAGTTATTGTCGTGGAAGGTGACGCCCAGAAACAGGATCAGCGGCAGAGCGGACGCCGCCGCCAGCTCGGGCCAGCGGCCGCGATCCATCGCCAGGCCCAAGGTCAAGGCCAGCGCGATACCCAGATCGAAAAAGACATTGGCGTCCACGCCATCGCCGCCGGCAAAGCCCAGCCCCAGCAACAGCGCGATGGCGCCGTAAAGACCGCAGAGCAGGCTGGCACGGTCGGGCCAGATGCCGGTAGCGGCAGCCAGAGGCAACAGCACCCACCACAGGCGCGTGACGGCGGCGACGATGTTGGAGAGGGTCCACAGCCGCGGCGAGGCGAGCTGATCCAGCAGGCTGAGGCCGAAATGAAGCTGGAAAGCGATGAGCAGCGCCAGCACCGCCGCCGCCATCCAGAGCAGGAAGGAAAAGCCAGTACGATAGTCCTGCCAGATCAGCCATGCGGCGCTCGCCAGCGGCAGGGCGAGCAGATTGTGCTTGATGGAAAGACTGACGGCAAAGAGCAGGGCCGAAAGGATCAACCTCTCGCGCAGCAGAAGCAGCAACGCGGCCAACTGAAGGGCGTGACCCAGAAGCTGGGGATCATTGATACCGGCATAGTCGCTGGTGATCAGCACCACCGCCGCGAAGAACAGGCTCCCG
>JAAPAA010000235.1 GCA_012274165.1 Thiobacillaceae bacterium | reverse complement strand
TGGTTCCGCTTTCCCGCCGGAGACACCGCAATCGCCCGGGAGCGCATCCGCTCGCTGCTCGCGAAGCGCATCGCGACGCAGCCGCTGTCGCAACCCAATGCCGGCAGCGTGTTCCGCAACCCGCCCGGCGATTACGCCGCCCGGCTGATCGAATCCTGCGCGCTGAAGGGCCATGCGGTCGGCGGTGCCCGGGTGTCGGAAAAGCACGCCAATTTCATTGTCAACCCCGATCGCCGGGCGCGCTCCTCCGACATCGAAGCGCTGATCGCGCAGGTCCGCGACGCGGTCCGGGCGAAGACCGGTATCGATCTCGAGGCCGAGGTGCGGATCATCGGCGACGCGGCCGCACCGTCGGGAACGGGCGGACGATGATGCAGGCGCCGGCCGACCACTTCGGGAAAGTCGCGGTCCTGCTCGGCGGCCCGTCCGCCGAGCGCGAGATCTCGCTGCTGTCGGGCAACGCCGTGCTCAAGGCGCTGCGCGAGCGCGGCGTCGACGCACACCCCTTCGACCCGGCCGAGCGCAACCTGTTCGACCTCTCGCGCGACGGGTTTGCGCGCGCATTCATCGCGCTGCACGGCCGTTTCGGCGAGGACGGCACCGTCCAGGGTGCGCTGGAGACCCTCAGGATTCCCTACACGGGCAGTGGCGTCATGGCATCCGCGCTGGCGATGGACAAATGGCGCACCAAGCTCGTATGGCGAGCCAGCGGAATTCCCACGCCGCGCTACGCGATCGCGGAGGCTTCGACTGACTGGATGAAGCTGGTCGCGGAGCTCGGGCTGCCGTTGATCGTCAAGCCGGCGCGCGAAGGCTCGACGATCGGCATCACCAAGGTCTCCACCGTCGACCGCGACGAGCTGCGGCTTGCCTACGAGCAAGCCGCGCGCCACGACCCGCTGGTACTGGCCGAGGAATTCGTCGCCGGCGTCGAGCTGACCGCGTCGATCGTCGGTCGCCGCGCATTGCCGCTGATCCGCATCGAGGCGCCGCAGGGCAACTACGATTACCACAACAAGTATTTTTCCGACGACACGAAGTATTTCTGTCCGAGCGGCTTGCCGCAGGCTACCGAGGACCGGATTCGCGCGCAGGCGCTGGCAGCGTTCGACGTGATCGGCTGCAGCGGCTGGGGCCGGCTCGACCTGATGCTGCGCAGCGATGGCAGCTTCTCGTTCCTCGAAGTGAACACGTCGCCGGGAATGACCGGGCACAGCCTGGTGCCGATGGCGGCGCGGCAGGCCGGCATGAATTTCGATCAGCTGGTGTTGAACATACTGGAGTTGGCGGGGGTTAACAAATGATTTTCACGTTTGTCCTTTCTCCCGCTTGCGGGAGAGAGTTAGAGAGAGAGACGTATGTGGGATAACGCCGCACTGCTGCGCAGTATCGCCAATGCGCTGTTCGCTTTCAGCCTGTGTGCGGTGTTGTATGGCGCGACTTATTACACGGTGCATCTGCCCGGATTGTTCCCGTTGCACAGTGTGCGCCTGGTTGCCGTTCCGCAAAAGGTGGATGCGAAAGGGGTGATGCAGGTGGTGCGCAACGAAGTGCGGGGAAATTTTTTTACCGTGGATATCGAACACTTGAGGCAGTCGCTGGAAAAATTGCCGTGGGTGCGCAGCGTCAACATCCGCCGGGAATTCCCCTACCGGCTGGCGGTGCAGCTGGATGAACAACAGGCATTGGCACACTGGAACAACAGCGCGCTGGTGAATCTGCAGGGCGAGGTCTTTGCCGCCGCGAGCGAGCAATCGTTACCGAGATTTTTCGGGCCGGACGGTTCGGCGACCGAGGTAACCATGTACTACACGCAATTCGACCGGCAGCTTGCCGGGCTGGGTCTGCAGGCGGAGCAGATCACCTTGTCGCCGCGCCATGCCTGGCAACTGAAGTTGAGCAACGGCATGGTGCTGGAACTGGGGCGCGAGGATATGCAGCACAGGCTGGACAGGTTCGTGAAGGTTTATCCGTATAGCCTCGCTGCACTGCAGCAGCAGGTGAAATATGTGGATCTGCGCTACCGCAACGGATTTGCGGTGAGCGGATTGGGCAAACAAGGTTGATAGCGGTAGCGGGGAACGAATGATGAGCAGAAACAAGGAAACCAAAAATCTGGTGGTCGGACTGGACATCGGCACGTCCAAGATCGTGGTCATTGTCGCAGAAGCCAAACCGGACGGCATGCTGGAAGTGATCGGCATGGGCATGCACCAGTCGTCGGGGATGAAGAAGGGCATGGTGGTCAACATCGAAGCCACGGTGGGCGCGATCCAGCGCGCGCTGGAGGAAGCCGAACTGATGGCCGATTGCAAGATCACCGAGGTGTATACCGGTATCGCGGGCAGTCATATTCGCAGCATCAATTCGCGCGGCATGGTGAAGATCAAGGAAAAGGAAGTCATCGCCGCCGATATCGAGCGGGTGATCGAGACAGCAAGTTCGATCAGCCTGCCGGGGGACCAGCAGATACTGCATATCCTCGAACAGGAATTCAGCATCGACGGGCAGGATGGCATCAGGAAGCCGCTGGGGATGAGCGGGATGAGGCTGGATGTCGAAGTGCATATCGTCAGCGGTGCGGTGGCGGCAGTGCAGAACATCATGAAGTGCATCCACCGTTGCGGTCTGGAAGTGAACGAATTGATCCTGCAACCATTGGCATCCAGCAAGGCGGTGCTGGCAGAAGATGAGAAAGAACTGGGTGTGTGCCTGGTCGATATCGGCGGCGGCACATCGGACATCGCGGTGTTCACCGGCGGCGCGATCCGTCACACCGCCGTGATCCCGATCGCCGGCGACCAGATAACCAATGACATCGCCATGGCATTGCGCACCCCGACGCAAGATGCCGAGGATATCAAGATCAAGCACGGCTGCGCACTGCGCCAGCTGGCCGACGGCGGGGCGATCGAAGTGCCGGGTGTGGGCGAGCGCGGGCCGCGCATGTTGTCGCGCCAGACGCTGGCGGAAGTGATCGAGCCGCGCGTCGAGGAACTGTATTCGCTGGTGCAGCAGGAGCTGCGCCGCAGCGGATTCGAGGAGTTGCTGTCATCGGGCATTGTGATCACCGGCGGCAGCAGTGCCATGCAGGGCATGGTCGAACTGGGCGAAGAGATATTCCATCTGCCGGTGCGGCTGGGTATTCCGAAATATATCGGCGGACTGTCCGATGTGGTGAAGACGCCGCGCATGGCGACCGGTGTCGGGCTGCTGTTGTACGGCCTGGAACATCATCTGCGCAATGAGGAGACGCGTATGCAATCGAATTCTTTCGGTGATGTGCTGGCCAGAATGAAGACTTGGTTCCAAGGTAATTTTTAGGGGTTTCAGGGAAATTTTTAGCGGTTTTGGTGTGGGTTGTTGGGGTGCTAACGGGTTGGATTTGCAATTACTAATAGGAGACGGCGATGTTTGAAATAATGGAAGCACAAACTCAGGATGCGGTGATCAAGGTGATCGGTGTGGGCGGTTGCGGCGGTAATGCCGTGGACCATATGATCGAACAGGGCGTGCAGGGGGTCGAGTTCATCGTCATCAATACCGATGCGCAAGCGCTCAAACGCAGCAGGGCGCAAACCCAGTTGCAAATCGGCGCAACCATCACCAAGGGTTTGGGTGCGGGAGCCAAACCCTCGGTTGGCCAGGCGGCGGCGGAAGAAGATCGCGAGCGCATCAAGGAGATGTTGACCGGTGCACACATGGTATTCATCACTGCCGGCATGGGGGGTGGCACCGGAACCGGAGCCGCACCTATTGTCGCGCAACTCGCCAAGGAGCTGGATATCCTGACCGTGGCGGTGGTCACCAAGCCGTTCGCATACGAGGGCAACCGGATGCGATTTGCCAAAGCCGGTATCGAGGCGCTGACCGAATTTGTCGATTCGCTGATCATCGTGCCGAATTCCAAGCTGATGGAAGTGCTGGGTGCGGATGTCACCGTGCCGGAAGCTTTCAAGGCGGCCAACGGCGTATTGCAGGGC
>JAAPAA010000234.1 GCA_012274165.1 Thiobacillaceae bacterium | reverse complement strand
TCGAAGGCGGTAGCCTTGTCCGCATACGGACGGGTCTTGTAGTTTTCGCGCCAGTACACCAGCTCGCGCGTCGGATCGATCGCCTCGGCGACGCCCTTGCCCGCCAGGCCGCCCACGATCGCGCCGACCGCCGCACCGACAACGGTGCCAGCCGGCCCCACGACAGTCCCTGCCGCCGCGCCCGCCGCCGCGCCTCCCAAAGCAGCCCCGACGCCCGTGCCGACGGGATGCGCGCCGGGCGCACCGCTGATCGGATCGCGGTTTTCTTCGCTTGCAATCTTCTTGCCCAGTTCCTTGTTAGTGGTAGTACTCATGTTTTCTGTCCTTTGATGGTTACGAACCTGTCGGATCCGCCGCGCTGTCCGGCGGTGCTATGCCACGATGGCCTTCTTCGCTTTGGGGAACATCTCGTCCTGCTCTTCCTTCACATGGTGGTCGACGTTCTCGCCGCGCGAACCGCGGGATAGAAGATCTCTTCTTCGATCCGGGCGTGGACGGTGAGTTCCTAGCAGATCTTCTCGACGACAGCACCCTCTTCCTCTTCTTTGTCCCCGGACTTCATGAGCTTGGCGAAATCCGCGAACATCGCTTTCACCTTCTTGTGATCCTCGGTAAGGATGGAGATCGCATCCTTTGCAACCGGTGGAGACTCGGTTTTCGCTTGTGCCATCGTGCTCTCCGTATGTCGGTGAACGTCCCGCAGCCGCGGCCCGCAAGCTGCGTTCGATGAATGATGAATTGATGATAAGCACTGCAGCACCTGCTTACCGTGCGATAGCGCACACTCGGCCTCCTCCAGTTGGCGCGCACCGGGGGCGAGCGTGCGGCGCGCGGATCCGGGCTCGCGCAATGAAAAACGCCTTGTCGTTCGACAAGGCGTCTCCCCTGCTCGTAGGGGCACTCCTGGGGATGTTGATTCAGCTACTTCATGGGTACTTGGCCGGGGACGAAAACGGTTTGGTGGCGTCGACCACGAACATCACCAGCGAGTGCAGTTCCGTAGAGCCGCTGCTAGAGACTTGCATAGGAGTATTGGCACCATGCCCCGTCTCACCCTGGCCCGCTCCAACGCGCTTCACGCCATCCGGTGTACGGCTGCTTGTCTCCCCCGCGAGCACGTAGAACGCTTCGGAGCCCGGATGCGTGTGCACCGGCGTTATGCTGCCGGGGGGACCGCTTCCCTCATTGATCCGAAGGAGATACTGCGTCGCAACGACCGGGGCGATGGGCCCGACTTCCGCGACCTTTGTGCCGCCCGCCGAGGATCCGCCCGATGGGCCGAGCGTGAAGAGCCAGACTTTTCCCGCCGTCTCGGCGACCAAGGCCCAGGGGCCCGCGGCTGCCTGCGCTTGCGTGAGCGTGGAGAAATTCTCCAGCCGCCAGAAAAGCGGTCCGGCCGGCAACTCCGCGACTTTCCTTTCGGCCAGTGGCTTGACGACAAATTTCGGCTCCGCCATTGCCGTCGATGGCCATGACCACAACCCCGACGCCAAGACCACGATCGCACCGATGAGAAGCCGTTTCATGGGTTCGCTCCTTGATAGCTGAATGTGGACTCCGATATGCCAGCGCTCATCCGCCTCGCGACAGCAGGAGCAGTGAACGCGAGCTCGGGCGCAAAGTCCCGAAGAAACGACTAAGGTTTGGCGAAGGATGCGAAACTTCCCATGATGAAGGTCGGTGACTGGACGGTCGAGCCCGCGCTGAATCAACTTTCGGCCGCCGGCAAGACCGTGAAGCTCGAGCCCAAGGCCATGTCGGTCCTCATGTACCTTGCGGACCGGCCGGGGCAGGTCGTGAGCCGCGAAGCCCTGCTTTTGGCCGTTTGGCCCGGCGTGGTGGTGGGCGACGACTCCCTCACCCAGGTCGTCATCAAATTGCGGAAGGCACTGGGCGATGTTCCCGAGAATCCGGCATATATCCAGACGATCTCGAAGAGGGGCTACCGCCTGGTCGCCCCGGTGGTCCGATCGGACGAGATCGCCTCCACGCCGGTGCGGTTGGACTCGGAATCGTTGCACGCGGAACGCGCGCGGCGCGTCACACGGATAGCGGGAGCGGGCGTAGCCGCAATGCTGCTCGCGGCAGCCGGAATCTGGTGGATCCGGAGCGAGCGCGCAACCGGCGCCCCGCCGGGTCCGGTACCGATGGCGAGCATCGAAGCGAACCGCACATCGCAACCGACCGTCACCATCAGGCCGTTCGACGCCCTGGGCAACGACCCTCAGGCGGTATTTCTGGCTCAAGGCATTACGGCGGACCTCGTGACCGACCTCTCGACGGTGTCCGGGCTTTCGGTCATCGACGTTGCGCCCGCCGGCAGCCCCGCGCGCGGCGAGACGCCGACCGGCGCCCTGCCGGTGCGCTATCTCGTGTCCGGATCCGTCCAGCGCATCGACAAGCGCCTGCGGCTTCAAGTCCACCTCACCGACGCGGAGACGGGAAAGCAGTTGTGGTCCGAGCGGTACGATCGCCCGCTGAGCGACTTCTTCGCGATCCAGGATGAAGTCGGGCTGAAGATTCTCCGGATGCTGCCAGCAAAGGTGAGCGAGGCCGAACTGCTGCGTGTGGCGCAGCGCTACACGCACAATCTGGATGCCTATCAATACTTCCAGCGCGGGCAGTCGGCGCTGCTCGTCCGGCAAAGAGCGGAGAACGAGACCGCTCGCGAAATGTTCCAGCGCGCCATCGCACTGGACGCGACCTTTGCTCGTGCGTACGCAGGGCTCGCCCTGACCTACGCCGCGGACTACCGCAATCAGTGGACCGGGAATGGAGCCGCCGCCCTCGACCGGGCATTCGAGCTGGCCCGGACCGCGCACCAGATGAGCCCCGACATTCGGGAGACTTACTGGGTGCTGGCTTTCGTGCACATGGAACGGCGTCAGCATGAGCAGGCGCTGCAGTACCTGGAGACCGCCGTTCGGCTCTACCCATCGTTCGCCGATGGCTACGCGCTGATGGGTGGAATCTACACGTACGTCGGGCGCCCGGCGGATACCGTGCCGTTGTTGCGCACCGCAATGCGCCTGGACCCGCAGGCGGGCTACCTCTACTTCCTACTGCTCGGACGGGCGTATCTGTTTCTCGGCGACCTGGAGCAGGCACGGGTCAACCTGGAGCGCGCGCTGTCACGCAATCCAGAGAATCTCGAGGCGAATGTCTACTTGGCGGCGTTGCTCGTATTGGCTGACGACAAAGCCGCCGCGGCTTGGAAAGCGGAGGAGATTCGCACGCTGCAGCCTGATTTTTCCAGCCGCGCATGGCTGGAAACCTATCCGATGACCGACGTTGAGCAGAAGACGAAGCTGGTGCGGGCGCTGGGCGAGCTGGGATTTTGAGTCAATCTGTTCCAGGCTCACGCAATCTCGAGCAATCGAGGGGCGCAAGCTGCTTGCCGATTATTTCCGGTCGATCTGGATATTTTCCTTGGACCCGCTGTTGGCGACCGAGACCATGATCCCCATGCCCAACAGGATTGCGACGCCGATCAATAGCCAGGTTGTCTCGATGTGCTGCAGAACGCCCAGCTTCCAGAGTGCGGCGAGAATTCCGCCGATCAGGATGACGAACCCGACAAAATACATCCCTGCCCATTTCATGACGCACCTCCGATAAGGCCCGATTCCCAGCCTTCAGAATATGCGTCGATGGGTGTGCAGTCTGTGTGCTTGCGTACCAAGGGAATCCCATCAGCGACGAGCACGGCCTCTGCATCCCTTGGCTCGTTTGCTGCCTACTTGCCCTTCCTCGCGAGGACGGCATCGGCCTTTCGGTCGACTTTTGTCTTGTCTGCGGCATCCAGGTGGCCCGAGTTGTAGCTTTGCGAGGCGCGCGCCTTGGCGTCGCGCGCGTGCGCCTTGTCCTCGACCGGATATCGGCCACCAGGCAATGCGAAAGCCGATTTCGGCAGCTTCTTTCGCGCTTCAGTCGTGAGTTTGCTCATAACGTCCTCCAAATAGGTCTGGCTAGGATATTCGATCTGACATCCAAAACCGGGAGAAGATCTCGAACGACTCGACGGCGGACTCGCCAGCCCCTGAGCTTTTTCGCCGGACGCGTGACTGTGCGAATACAGTAGGAGCAGGCGATTCTGCCAATGTCCGCTTTTGGCGGCAGGTTCAACCAAATGAAGAAGCTGCTAGGCGTCTCCCCGTTGCGCAAGCTCGGTCCCGGCCTCATCACCGGCGCGGCCGACGACGACCCCAGCGGCATCGCGACCTACTCGCAGGCCGGCGCGCAATTCGGCGTCAACATGCTCTGGACCGTGGTCGTCACCTATCCGTTGATGGTGGGCATTCAACTCGTGAGCGCGCGCATCGGGCGGGTGACGGGCAAGGGGCTGGCGGCAAGCATTCGCGAGGCGTTCCCGAAGCCGGTGTTGCTCGCCTTGGTGGCGCTGCTCGTCGTGGCCAATACCATCAACATCGCGGCCGACATCGCCGCCATGGGCGAGGCGCTGCGCCTCGTGGTGGGAGGCAGCGTGCATGTCCACGCCGTCGTCTTCGGCGTGGCCTGCGTCGTGATGGAAATCTTCATCTCCTATGCCCGCTACGTG
>JAAPAA010000233.1 GCA_012274165.1 Thiobacillaceae bacterium | reverse complement strand
CCGATGACAAGTTGGGTACCGTGGTCAGTGATGACTCGCTTGGGCGTGCAGCTTCAGTCCCAGAGCCGCGATGACCTTGAGGATCGTGTCGAAGCCAGGACTGCGCTCGCCGGAAAGCGCTTTGTAAAGGCTTTCGCGGGACAACCCTGCGTCTCGCGCAACCTGTGACATGCCTTTAGCGCGAGCGATGTCGCCAAGCGCCTTGGCAATAAATGCAGCATCGCCGCCAGCCTCTTCGAAGCAGGCTTCAAGATAGGCGGCCATTTCCTCTTGCGTTCTGAGGTGTTCAGCAACGTCGTAGCGAGTGGTAACAGTCTTGGCCATAGGAGTTACTCCGAAAGGTCACGCGCGAGACGCAAGGCAGATTTGATGTCTTTGGCCTGAGTGTTCTTGTCTCCTCCGGCCAGGAGAATGATCAGCGCTCGCCCTCGCTTTTTGAAATACACCCGGTAACCCGGTCCGTAGTTGATTCGCAGCTCTGACACGCCTTCACCGACTGGCTCGACGTCGCCTGGGTTTCCGCCGGTCAGCCTCTCGATTCGAGCTTGGACGCGAGCTCTTGCCCGAATGTCGCGGAGGCCGTCCAGCCATTGAACGAAGACGGCAGTTTTGCGAACCTCGATCATCACACAACTGTAGCCATACGGCTACACGTTGTCAAGGAGATCGCGAGGATTTGTAAGGGGCGCAGGGCCTCACATCAGCGGCCGGGCAACAGCGGCGCGAAGCGTCGTGGTTGCACGGTCCGCCGCGTGTGGTTGTTGGGCGTCGAATCTGGATCACGCACAACCGGCGTCGAGGAACTCGCGCACGATTGGATTGACGAGCTCCGGGCGAGTGAGCGTGGCCATATGTCCGCCTTCGGCGATGGTGCGAAACGACCAGTGAGGACAGGCCTTCGCAAAGATATCGACGATCTCCCGGATGGGAAGCCGGGTTGCCTTGTCGCTGACCACCAACGTTCTCGCGGTCAGGGTCTTCC
This sequence comes from Thiobacillaceae bacterium, assembly GCA_012274165.1. GTDB lineage: Bacteria > Pseudomonadota > Gammaproteobacteria > Burkholderiales > Thiobacillaceae > Thiobacillus. The sequence continues at coordinate 1,638 of JAAPAA010000233.1, read as the reverse complement.
ATTCCTCAATGGGGGTCTCCTCTTCCATCACCGCATCCCACTCGTGGAAATTGGGCGGCAGCGACTCGGCAAAGGCGCTGCGGCGCTTCTCCGGCATCCTGCTCCAGGATCCATCACCTAGCCAATAGTCAGCAAAGCGTTCCGCGACCTTTGGCCAATCGCCCAATGAGCCGAAGCATTTCACATGATCGCGCAGATCGCGCGATTCCAGGAATGCCTGTGTTCGGCCGTTCTGCTTGAGCAAGTAAAACGGATTCGGCTCGAGAAGAACAAGGCTTCCAACCCGTGGGCCGAGCAGCATTGCGCTCTTCAACTCCACCGAACCACCGAAGGAGTGCCCGACCAGGTGGATGGGATTGCCGACTTCCTCGCTCAAGGCCAGAACCAATCGGGCTTGTGCATACAGGGACTGCGGCGAGGTTCCTGGCCAGGGAGTCGTTTCTCCATAGCCGAATAGATTGATTGCTAGGACTCGGTAGCGATCGGTGAGCGCCTCAGTCAGCGCACGCCATTGTCGATTGGCGCTGACCGAGCTATGGATCAAGAAGACGGCCTGACCCTGTCCATCGTCCGTGTGGTCGATTTGGAGATTTCCTTTGGAGACAACCGGCATTCCCTTCCTCCCCCGGTCAGCGCGCCTTCGCAACCAAGCGGCTACGACGCCAAACGTGTTGTTCTGCGGCGGGCCATGACGAGAATTGATTTTGGCACGGCGCCGGCGGCCTGTCCTCAACAACAAGGGGCTATGCGGCTGTAAGGACAGCCCGCCGGACGGATGTCGGTAACTCAACGGATGCAAAATACTCACTCGGATAGAAGTAATCATCCCCGGACTCATCCAGGACGCGCAAAAGCCCGTGTTTCGACGCGGAAGCGTCTGGGATCGCAACGTAGATCTTGCGTCTCTCAAGGGAAACGCCGTAGCCATCGTTTTTGAGACAGACCACCAGATACCGAGATGAGCGGGCCATAGTCAGTAACCTTCAATAAGGCGCTTTATTTTCAGATTCATCCGGCTCTGGTGTGGGTCACCGAGGCCGGATATAGGTTGAGACCGCCACAGTGGAAATAGACGGCGATCTTGAAGTGGTTCGGATTGCGATAGCCACAGGCGCGCTTCTGGACGGTGGCGATCTTGGAATTCAGTCCCTCGGCGACGGCATTGGTGATGCGATGAGCGAAGTAGGTCAACACGTTGGGCAAGTGCCGGGCAATCAACTTGGCGGCGGCGATCATCGGCGCCAGACGGCTGTGTGTCGCCCAGAAATACCAGCGCTGCCAGAACTTCGTAGCCCACGCTGCGGACTTGTAGCTCCACAGTTCCCGCAGCGCTTCCTTGAGCGCCCAGGCACGGCCGGTCTTGAGTTCAGCTTCCTTCAGTTCATCGAAGCGCTCGCGGGCCTGGTCGGTCATATTCGCCGGATTGGTCAGCCACAGGTATTTGCTCTTGGTCAGGGTGGTGTCGCCCGCCTGCAGCAGCGTCTTGTGCTCCTGCTTCCTGACCTTGTCCACGGCATCGACGACATGACGCATGATGTGGAAACGGTCAAAGACCATCTTGCCATCAGCGCCAGGCACCTTGTCTTGGCAGGCATTGATATAAGCCGGCCACATATCCAGGCTGATGGCTTCGATCTT
>JAAPAA010000232.1 GCA_012274165.1 Thiobacillaceae bacterium | reverse complement strand
GTTTTCTGCTGTGGCTGACTGTGGGGGTGTGGGTGGCGGGTTTCTTTTCCGCGCGGCATCCGCGGGTGGAACGGCTGACGATCTATTCGGACAAGATTCCGCCCGGGCCGGGCCTGCGCATTGCCCAGATTTCCGATGTGCATCTGGGCATCCTGATCGGCCGGCAGCGGCTCGACCGCATCCTGCAACAGCTCACCGCGCTCCAGCCGGATATCCTGGTTTCCACCGGCGACCTGGTGGATGCCGAAGCGCATCATCTGGATGGCCTGTCGGAGCGGCTTGCGGCCTATCAACCGCGCTACGGGAAATTCGCCATCACCGGCAACCATGAACGCTTTGCGGGGCTGGAGCATGCGCTGGATTTTCATGTTCGCGCCGGCTTCACCCTGCTGCGCGGGGAGGCCATGGAGGTGGCCGAAGGGATTGCGCTGGCCGGGGTGGACGACCCGGCGGTGCGCGCCAGCGCTACGGATGAAGCGCGGATGCTGGCCGCGATTCCAGCCGGGCGGTTTGTCGTGCTGCTCAAGCATCAGCCCGTCATCGATCCGCAGTCGCGATTCGACCTGCAGCTCTCCGGACACACCCACAACGGGCAGATTTTCCCGTTCAACCTGCTGGTCAAAACGGTCTACCCATTGATCGCGGGCCGCTACGACCTGGCGGATGGCCGACTGCTGTATGTCAGCCGGGGAACCGGCACCTGGGGGCCGCCCATTCGCGTTCTGGCACCGCCCGAAATCACGCTGATCGAGCTGAAAAATCCGCAGGGCAGGGACAGGCTGAACGATCAGGTTCTATAGTGTTTTGATGAAGACGCTGCTGCTCGGATGGTTGCTGATGGCCTGCCTGCCCGCGTGCGCGCGTGAGCTGCCGCTGGACACGATCAGGCTGCCCGCGGGATTCCGGATCAGCCTCTACGCCGACAAGGTGCCGGGCGCGCGCTCGATGGCACTGGCGCCGGACGGCACCCTGTTCGTCGGCACCCGTGGCGACACGGTCTATGCGCTGCCCAACCGCACCGGCGGCCCGCAGGCCGATGCCGTGCTCACCCTGATCAAGGGGCTCGACACGCCCAACGGCGTCGCTTTTCGCGACGGCGCGCTGTACGTGGCGGAGATCGGGCGCATCCTGCGCTACGACCACATCACCGCGCGACTGAACGATCCGCCCAAACCCGTGGTGGTGAGCGACGCCTTTCCGCGCGATACGCACCACGGCTGGAAATTCATCCGCTTCGGCCCGGACGGCCGCCTCTATGTCCCGGTCGGTGCGCCGTGCAATGTCTGCGAACCCGACGCCGCCCGCTACGCCGCCCTGTTCCGGCTCAATGCCGACGGTAGCGGCCTTGAGCAATACGCGCGGGGCATTCGCAATACGGTCGGCTTCGACTGGCATCCGCAGAGCGGCGAGCTCTGGTTCACCGACAACGGCCGCGACTGGCTGGGCAATCACGCCCCGCCCGACGAACTCAACCGCGCACCGCACGCCGGTCTGCATTTCGGCTTTCCCTACTGTCATGGCCGCGCCATCGCCGACCCCGAATACGGCAGCAAACATGCCTGCGCCGAATTCACCCCGCCGGCGCGCGAACTCGACGCCCACGTTGCGGCTTTGGGGATGCGTTTTTATACCGGCACGATGTTCCCGGCCACCTGGCGCGGTCGCATCTTCATTGCCGAGCACGGCTCCTGGAACCGCATCCCGCCGCTCGGCTACCGCCTGACCACGGCGCGTATCGAGGACGGCCGGGTTGTCGCCTACGAGGTGTTCGCCGAGGGCTGGCTCAAGGGCATTGCCGCCTGGGGCCGGCCGGTGGACGTGCAGGTGATGCCCGACGGCGCGCTACTGCTGTCGGACGACAAGGCGGGATTGATTTACCGGATCAGTCACGGCAAACAGCAAGGCCAGACTCAGCCGGCTTTGCCGTCCACCCGCGGGCGCAGTAGGACAGGCGCATAGATTACGGCGAACAGGCCGAACGCACTCATCCATATCAGCCCGGACACGCTCATGGCCAGCGCATGGGAAGCGGGGAAAAACAGCGGCAGGAAGACGCGGATCAAGGCGGCGAGGTTGACCGCGATGAAAGCCAGCGTCATCAGGGGAACGGGTTCCAGCGCGCGGCCGGTGTGGCCCAGCGAGACGCGCGCCATCATGCCCAGCGTCAGCGCGCCGATGGCGCCGGCGGTGAACGCATGCAACGAACTGATGGCCGCCGTGCTGACGCCCGCCGCCGACAGCGCCAGCAGCGCAAAGCCGACGGCGATCCAGGCATAGCCCAGATGCAAAATCCATAACAGCGGCACCGACCAGAGCGTGCGGCTATACCAGCCCGCCAGCCGGACGGCATGCACGCCCGCAGCGATGGCGGCGAGCAGGGCGGTAACCAGCGAACTGGGCGAAATCAGTGCCGCGACCAGGGCGCCGACGGTGGCGACCGGCGCCAGGCGCTCGATGATTGGCCAGCGCTTCGCATGGCTGCGCAGTTTGTTTTCGGTAAAGCTGGGGATGACCCGCCCGCCCATCACCGTCATCATCGCGACCACGCCATACACCGCCAGGTGCAGGCCCAGGATGGCGGTGCCGGGGATCCAGCCCAGATTGTCCAGATGCACCAGCGCATTGGCCACCGTCAGCGCCAGCAGCATGATGGGGAAGGGATAGTTGTGCAGCTGTTTCGATTTGAGGACGGGGATGGCCAGCACCACTGTCAACGTGGGCAGAAAAGCCAGATCGATCAGCGCAACCCAAACCGCTGGCAGTCCGGGAACCAGAAAGCTCACGCGCCCCGCCAGCCACAGCAGGAACAGCGCGGCGAGCGGCTTGCCCGACAGCATGGGGATACCGGTCCAGTTTTGCGCAGCGGTGAGCAGAAAACCGGCAATCACGGCCACGCCGAAGCCGAACACCATTTCATGGCCGTGCCAGACCAGCGGCGGCAGGCTGCCGGTAGTCAGACTGCCGCGCAGCACCAGCAGCCACAGCGCCATCAGCAGCACGCTGTAGATCCCGGCGCCGAGGAAAAACGGCCGGAAGCCGAGCCCGAACGGCGCCCAGCCGGTGAGGGGAGGGCGCGTCTGGACGACTTTCAGGGGAGGCAAAGGCATGGTGGCGTGGGGAAGAACATTAATTGACAAGAAACAGATGCGCCGTCTGTCGATCGCCCCTTGTCCAGAGAGGCTCCCGGGGCAAGGCAACCGGAAGGATGACCTGCCATCGGCAATGGGGATGCGCCGAGTTTAACCCGTGCTCCAGGCGCGTGGGCGCCGCATGCCGGCAATCTTGCAGGCCTGTTTGACGTAGCCGTAGGGATACAGCTCGAACAGCTTCTTCTGCGCGTCCTTGCCGACGCGCTCGGCCAGATGCTTGATGACGAAACGGGCGTCGGCGATGACCTGGTGTTCCTCAAAGTAGTCGCACATGAAGCGGATCGTGTCCCAGTGGTCGTCGTTCAGCTCAATGTTCTCTTCCAGGGCCAGGGCCTGGGCCACGTCCTCGTTCCAGTCACCGGGATCGACCAGATAACCCTCGGCATCGCGTTCGGGCAGGTTGGTACTCATGTTGGGGTCTCCCGTACAGGGTTCAAAAAGGCCAGCGCTTAGTGTTCGCTTACCAGGATACTGATGCCGTTTTCATGGGTCGATATCCAAGCACTTTTTCTTGGGTGGCGAGGGGCCGCTTGTCGGGCTGTTTGGCGACCATTGGCAAACCATCTATCGCGACGACTTCGACCTGGTGGCACATATCGCGGATCGTTGCGCATATGGGCCGAAGAAGTAGACCTTCTCCCACGTGAACGGCGTGGTAGCAGCAAGGCGAAGCTAGCTAGCTTGTTGCTCCCGAGCTACGCGACCGATATCACGACGGAAGCAATTCTTTCCATTCCGGCAGACAAAGCCCCCACGTGGGCACCAGACGCGGAAAAATTTTTATTTCAGCAAGTGCGCTTTGCAAGCGATTCCAGCGTACCAGATCAAATGAATCCCGATACAAGTACGCCACCCAGTCCGCCAGTAGCACAGCTGCATAGGTTTCTGCATCGCTGGTATCGCAGGTAGAAAGCCCAGCACTGTGCTGGTATCCAGTCACAATGGTTGCCGCGTCATAACCCCAGCGATGCAGTGCAATCGCTGCTGTGCCTGCACGAAATGTCACCTCTTCGGACAAACTCGATTCTGCCGCCGAGGCAACAGGATTGAGTGTTGCCGGAAATTCCGAGAAATGAAGGTTGGCAAACAAAGCTTGAACGTGCGCCGCCAATTCGGGTGTGTTCGCCATATGCCAGAAATTGAAGACAACGGTTAGTCGTGGCTGGGTAACCTCGGTAACGGCATGATAGGAATCCGCGTGCAGCAGGAAGCCAACGGCTTTGTTGTATTCAGGATTAATACTGAATTCGGCTTCGCCCTCTGGCGATAAGAATAATTCCAGAACACCGCCATGTTCAGCTTGCCACTGCTTATTGAGCTGCACGACCAGTCGCGCAATTTCATAGCCCAATAGCGGCCGGTCGCTGTGTATACCAATGACTTGTCCGGGCAGCATTCGTTGAGCCGTGACCACCACACGATTGACGAGTGGCAATCCAGTAATCTCGCGCATTCTGGCGAGTATTTCGGCCTGAAACGTTGCTGGAATAATCTCGGTAACGTCGCTAAGTGAACAGCGGTAAAACACACCATCCTGATGCTGCCATTCTCTGTCTTGTGAAAATAGCTGCTCAAGCGCAGCGCACTGCGCTTCAGAGAATGCGGCATCCACCAGAAAAAAGGCGAATGGGTGATGGTGGTGGTCGGGCTGTAAGAGCATTGTCTGGACTCATCTATGAATGATAGCCAGCGGTTCCCGCCGGAATGAGCGATAAATCTCGCTAGTTTCCAGGCAGGAGGCAAGCTGTTCCAACGTTACTGAAATTCTGGCGTTGGTTACTGGAATTCCGTTGGCCTGACAAAAGGGGACATTCGAGATTTCAGGCAGTTTTATTATTTAACATAATATACATTATGCGAATCGGTGGCCGTGATTCTGGCGGTCTGCCCTGCGTCGAAAGAACTGGACATCGCTAGCAATCCGCCGCCGATTATTGTCAGCAGATGCCCAGAAAGAAAAGACTTCCAGAATTCCCGCGCTGGTTTCGATCTGGCCGACTCGGCTTCTATCTCGGCGATGACTTCAAGCGGGTCGCGTTCAAGTGCCAGGGCGATTTGTGCGGCGGCGTAACTGTCGGCCTGTCGGCTTCCTGCGCGGTAATCACTGATCCTTTGCCGTGGCAATTTCAACGCCTGCGCCAGCTTGTAATCAGTCACCC
>JAAPAA010000231.1 GCA_012274165.1 Thiobacillaceae bacterium | reverse complement strand
GGCAAGGCTGCGGCGCAGGATTTCACGACGCGGTTGGCTGCGCTCCATGCGAAGGTGCCGAAGCGGCCGCCGCTCAGGGTGTTTTATCAGGTATGGGATCATCCATTGATGACAGTGGGTGGCAGCCACTGGATCAGCGATGCGCTTACGCTGTGCGGGGCGCACAACGTGTTCGCCGACCTGCGTGGACTTTCGCCAGTGGTGTCGCGTGAGGCCGTGTTACAGCGTGCGCCAGAGGTGATCGTGAGCGGCAGCGACGCACCGGACATGCGCAGTCAGTGGCAGCGTTTTCCCAGTCTGCCCGCAGTGAAAAACAAGGCGTTTGTGCGTCTGGATGCAGATCGTTTGCATCGTCCTACGCCACGCTTGCTGGAGGGCGTGGCAGCGCTGTGCGGCGCGCTTGAACAGGCTGTGCCCGGTTTTCTCAGCGATAACGTGATTCGTTAAGCTTGCGGTTTGGGCAGTTTTCCTTGATGCAGTCAGCGTAAATCTGCAACGAATGTTCCTTGATAGCGAAACCGCGTTCCTTGGCGATGCGATGCTGGCGTTTTTCAATTTCAGCGTCCACAAATTCCTCGACCTTGCCGCATTGCAGGCACACCAGATGGTCATGATGATCGCCCTGCTTGAGTTCGAATACCGCCTTGTCGCTATCGAAATGGTGGCGCATCAGGAGGCCGGCCTGCTCGAACTGCGTGAGCACGCTATACACCGTGGCCAGTCCAATGTCCTGGCCGACGTCGGTGAGCAGGCGATACACCTCTTCGGCGGTCATGTGACGCTTGTCGCTCTGCTCGAATAAATCGAGAATTCTCAGGCGCGGCAGCGTGGCTTTCAGGCCGATATTCTTGAGATCGGATGGATTGCTCAATGGGGGCTCCAGAACGGGAACGCGAATACGTTATGATACGTTTTTTTACCCCCGCCTTATCTCCTCTGGCTACTTGGCTATGCGTCGTTTTTTGTTTTCCGCTTTGATTTTAAGCCTGCTTGCCGGGTGTTCACTCGTCAAGAGTGTCCAGGAATTTGGGCCTCATCGTATTGATGTGCAACAGGGGAACGCGCTTGACCCTGAAAATGTCGCCCGCCTGAAGCCCGGTCTAAGCCGTTCACAAGTCCGGTTTTTGCTGGGCACCCCGCTGGTGATTGACCCGTTTCGGAATGATCGCTGGGACTATGTATATATTCTTTATCATGCGGGAACACTGGTTGAGCAAAAACGCATCTCGCTGTTTTTTGACGGTGATACGCTGACGCGCATCGAAGGCGACGTCCCTGCAGCTGTGTTGGCGGCTCAATCGCCTGCGGCCTCGGCACCGGTCCTGGCGGAAGCCAAGCCAGTACCTGTTCCTGAGACTGGTGTTGCACCAGCAACGGCTGTAGTTACCCCGACGGCTACAGCGCCCCCGCCTGAGCCTGCAAACCCATCACAGAAGGCGTTGCCTGTACCTGCATCTGCCGTCGCTGCAAGCAGCATCGTGCAGCCCCTGCCTAGCCCGAAAAATGTGCCGGCATATGTTGATCCGCACACGCCTGCCGAGCCGAGCCTATCGTCAGGGATCGACGCGGCCCCCGTCAAGTCTGCTGCTGCAGTGACCAATGATCCGGTGCTGGTGTCCCTGAACGCTTGGGCAAACGCCTGGAAGCTGCGTGATGAAGCGGCTTATTTTGCTGCTTACGCCAGCAGTTTTGTGCCGCAGGGCGGTGGAAACCGTACCGACTGGGAAACACGCCAGCGGATGTTGTTTGCCGAGACCATGAATATTGATCTCAAGATTGAATCGCCGTCGGTTGTACGCGGTGTCGATGGTTCGGCTACGGTAACCTTCAATCAGCTTTACCGCTCGGGCAGCTTTCGGGATGACGTCGTCAAGCAGGTGCGCATGGTTGAGCGCGATGGTCGCTGGCTGATCGTTGAGGAAAAAGTGCTATCGGCATTGCCCGGTAATAGGCCATGACTGTTCAAATCGCCATAGCGGGCGTGTCCGGTCGGATGGGACACGCGTTGGTTGAAGCCGTGGCCGCCGATGCAAGCTGCAGCTTGTGCGCAGCGATTGACCGTGCGGCCAGTCCATTGCTGGGGCAGGATGCTGGCGCGGCCTGGGGCGTGACCAGCGATGTGCGGGTGACCGATCAGCCCGCGATCGCCCTGCAAGGTGCGCAGGTGCTGATTGATTTCACGCGTCCAGAAGCGACCTTTGGCTATCTTGACGCGTGCGCCACGGCCGGGGTGCCGCTGGTCATTGGCACGACGGGCTTTGATGAAGCGGGCAAGGCGCGGATTGCAGCGGCAGCGCGACATATTCCCATTGTCTTCGCGCCCAACATGAGCGTTGGCGTCAATCTGCTGATGAAACTGGCTGAGCTTGCCGCGCAGGTGCTGGAAGACGGCTACGACATCGAAATCATCGAGGCCCATCATCGCCACAAGGTCGATGCGCCTTCTGGCACTGCGCTCGGGCTGGGACAGGCTGTTGCCCGAGCGATTAACCGCGATCTGGCGCAATGCGCCATATACGGCCGCGAAGGCGTGACGGGCGAGCGTGACCCCAAAACCATCGGCTTTGCCACCGTGCGCGGCGGCGACATCGTTGGCGACCATACTTTGCTGTTTGCTGGCATCGGCGAACGCCTCGAACTCACCCATAAGGCCAGTAGTCGCGCCACGTTTGCCCAGGGTGCACTGCGCGCGGCCAAATGGCTGCAAGGCCGTGCGCCTGGTCTGTATGACATGCGTGATGTGCTCAATCTCAAGTAAGCGTAATCCAGGAACCCCTATGAATCTCGTCAAGGTGTATAGCACCGGAACTTGTCCTATTTGTGTAAAAGTTAAAGCATTTCTCGATAAGCGCGGCATCGGTTACGACGAAGTTCGTATCGATCTTGATCGGGAGGCAATGAAAGAGTTTTCGGTCGTCACAAATGGCGCGCGTACGGTTCCGCAGATCGTGATTGAGGGCAAATGCATCGGTGGTTTTACCGAGTTGACCGAGCTCGACATGGATGGCGAACTGGACCATCTGCAGCCTTGAATGGCAGAGCGAACGCTCTTGTTAAGTATCATCTAATATTGAAGCCTGCTCCCGATTCGGCTACAATTGCGAAATTCAAGTTCAGGCGGGTTGCGCAAGCAGCTCGCCTGAATTTTGTCACCCGCTTTCGGAGTCCCACTTGTCACGTACCCAGCCCGCCATCCTTGTTCTAGCTGACGGTTCGGTGTTTCGCGGCCTCTCCGTTGGCGCTGAGGGATCAACAACCGGCGAGGTGGTGTTCAACACCGCAATGACCGGGTATCAGGAAATCCTCACCGACCCTTCGTATTCGCGTCAGATCGTGACGCTGACCTATCCGCATATCGGCAACAGCGGAATCAACACGGAAGACGTCGAAGCGGATCGCATTCATGCAGCGGGTTTGGTGGTGCGCGATGTGCCGCGTCT
>JAAPAA010000230.1 GCA_012274165.1 Thiobacillaceae bacterium | reverse complement strand
GTCAATATCTGGACAATTCACCCCCATCTACGGCAAACTCGCCGCCATGACGACTAAACGAACCGGCCGCGTTACGGCCAAATCGGCTTCCAGTCTGCATCCGCATGTCCTGGTTATGCATGGCCCCAACCTGAATTTGTTGGGCAGCCGCGAACCCAAGCATTACGGACTCGCCACGCTCGACGATATCAATCGCGCGCTGGCCGGTCGCGGGGATGCCGCCAGTGCATTCATCGAAACCTTTCAGCACAACCACGAAGGGGCGCTGGTCGAGCGCATCCATCAAGCCAGCCGCGACCACGTTGACTTCATCATTATCAATCCGGCGGCTTACACCCATACCAGCGTGGCCATCCGCGACGCGCTGGCGGCGGTCGCCATTCCTTTCGTCGAAGTACATCTTTCCAATATTTACGCGCGCGAACCCTTTCGTCACCACTCCTATTTGTCCGACCTGGCGGTCGGCGTGGTGTCCGGGCTAGGCGCGTACGGTTATGAACTGGCGCTGGAATACGCGCTGCGTCACCTCCAAGACAGGACTCCTCATGGATCTCAGAAAACTGAAAAAGCTCATTGACCTGGTTGAAGCGTCCGGCATTGCCGAGCTTGAAATCACCGAAGGCGAAGAAAAAGTCCGCATTGCCAAAAGCATCGCGGGTGCGCCGATGATGATGGCGCATGCGCCGCAGCAGATGATGCACGCACCAGCTGCTGCAGTTGCAGCACCGGTTGTGGTGGCGCCGGCGGAAGATGCACTGCCCGAAGGCCACGTGGTGCGCTCGCCGATGGTCGGCACGTTCTATCGTGCAGCCGCGCCGGGCGCCAAGAACTTTGCCGAAGTGGGACAGAGCGTGAGTGCAGGGGATACGCTGTGCCTCATCGAAGCGATGAAGCTGCTGAATGAAATCGAAACCGACGTAGCTGGCGTCATCAAGGCCATCCTGGTCGAAAACGGCCAGCCGGTGGAATACGGCGAACCTTTGTTTGTGATTGCTTGAGGAAAGGATTCAGGATTCAGGGATCAGGATTCAGGGTATGTGCAGCTTCGCGGCACCATTTATTTTAGGCGCGAAGCCCGTACCCTGAATCCTGGATCCTGACCCCTAGCCCCTAAACCATGTTTGAAAAGATTCTGATCGCCAACCGCGGCGAAATCGCCCTGCGCATCCAGCGCGCCTGCCGCGAAATGGGCATCAAAACGGTCGTCGTCTATTCCGAAGCCGACCGCGATGCGAAGTATGTGAAGCTGGCCGACGAATCGGTGTGTATCGGCCCGGCGGCCTCGGCGCAGAGTTATCTGCATGTGCCGTCGATCATCGCTGCGGCGGAAGTCACCGATGCCGAGGCGATTCACCCCGGCTATGGCTTCCTGTCGGAAAACGCCAATTTCGCCGAGCGCGTCGAGTCATCCGGCTTCGCCTTCATTGGGCCGCGTCCGGAAAACATCCGCCTGATGGGCGACAAGGTCACTGCCAAGCAGGCGATGATCGAAGCCAAGGTGCCGTGCGTGCCGGGATCCGAAGGCGCGATGCCGGACAACCCGGATGACATCATCAAAATCGCCGCCAAGATTGGCTATCCGGTCATCATCAAGGCGGCGGGCGGCGGCGGCGGACGCGGCATGCGCGTGGTGCACAGCGAGGCCGCGCTGCTGAATGCCGTGGCCATGACCAGCTCGGAAGCGCAGAGCTTCTTTGGCAACCCCATGGTTTACATGGAAAAATTTCTGCAAACGCCGCGTCACATCGAGATCCAGATTCTCGCCGACGAGCATGGCAATGCCGTCCACCTGGGTGAACGCGACTGCTCGATGCAGCGTCGCCATCAAAAGGTGCTGGAAGAAGCGCCTGCCCCGGGGCTCGATCCCAAGCTGCGTGACAAAATCGGCGAACGCTGCGCCGAAGCCTGCCGCAAAATCGGCTATCGCGGCGCCGGTACCTTCGAGTTCCTGTACGAAAACGGCGAGTTCTATTTCATCGAAATGAACACGCGGGTGCAGGTCGAGCATCCGGTGACCGAACTCATCACCGGCATCGACATCGTGCAGACGCAGATCCGCGTCGCGGCGGGCGAAAAACTGCCGTGGAAGCAAAAGGATATCCAGTTCAGGGGCCATGCCATCGAGTGCCGCATCAATGCCGAGCACCCGGTTACTTTTGTTCCCAGCCCCGGCAAACTGACCAACTACCACGCCCCCGGCGGTCCCGGCATCCGCGTCGACTCGCATGTCTATCACGGCTATTACGTGCCGCCGCATTACGATTCGATGATCGGCAAGCTGATCGCCTACGGCGATACCCGCGACCAGGCGATCGCCCGCATGCGCGGCGCGCTGATGGAAATGGTGGTCGAAGGTATTCACACCAACATCCCGCTGCACCAGGTCCTGATGCACGACGCTGCGTTTATCACCGGCGGCACCAGCATTCATTATCTGGAACACAAGCTGGCGGAGGAAAAGGCGGAGGCAAAGAGCTGATCGGTTGACGGTAAGCGGTAAACCCCGCTCACGCCTCACCGCTCTCTGTTCGCCGCTCACCCACTATGCCCTGGCAATCCGTACGCATCCTCGTTGATTCAAAAACCGCTGAGCCGCTATCCGATGCATTGATGGAGGTGGGCGCGCTGTCGGTGTCGCTGGAAGATGCTGACGCGGGCACGGTGGACGAAACTCCGCTGTTCGGCGAGCCGGATTATCCGACCGCCGAACTGTGGCCGCACAGTGTCGCGGTCGTGCTGCTGGAGGCGGATGCCGACGTGACTGCCACGCTGGCGGCAGCGGCTGAGCTCGCCGGTATCACCGCGCCCACCCAATACACCGTTGAAACGGTGGCCGAGCAGGATTGGGTGCGTCTGACGCAGTCGCAATTCGATCCGATCCCGATTTCGCCGCGTCTGTGGATCGTGCCGACCTGGCACACCGCGCCCGACAGCAGCGCGATCAATCTCAAGCTGGATCCCGGTCTCGCTTTCGGCACCGGCAGCCACCCCACCACCCGGCTCTGTTTGCGCTGGCTCGACGAACACGTACGCGGCGGCGAAACCCTGCTCGACTATGGCTGCGGCTCCGGCATTCTCGCCATCGCGGCGGTCAAACTCGGCGCGGCGCGGGTGGACGGCGTGGATATCGACGCCCAGGCGGTTACCGCCTCGCGCGATAACGCCACGCTCAACGACGTCAGTGCGCACTTCTGCCTGCCCAACGAATTCGCGCCGGGGCAATACGACATCGTCGTCGCCAACATCCTCACCAACCCGCTCAAAGGCATGGCGCCGCTGCTGGCGGGGCGGGTGCGCGCAGGCGGGCAGCTGGTGCTGTCCGGCATCCTCGCCGAACAGGCCGAGGACGTGATGGCGGTGTATCGCGACTGGTTTATGTTTGACGCGCCGACACTCGACGAGGGCTGGGTGCGCCTGTCTGGAATCAAGCAGTGAGTTTTCGCACCACCTGCCCGGCATGCGCCAGCGTGTTCCGCCTCGGCGCGGACCAGCTCGATGCCGCGCAGGGTTGGGTGCAATGCAGTGTGTGCGGCGCAGCCTTCGATGCCCATCCCAGCCTGCTGATGGAAGACGGTTCGCCGCTGGAGCCTGAACCCGAGCTCGAGCCCGAGACTGAAGCCGAGCCTGCAGCGACACCGCAACCGTCAGCGTTTCCATTCACCAGGCACAATCCCGATGAAGTGCGTGCGATCGAGCAGGCTGCACTTGAGGCCGCTACCCCCAGCGGCATCACCCAGCGCGTCAGTGCGCTTGAGTTGCCCTCGATCATCCTCATCGACCCCGATATTCCCGTGCCGGATGACTTCGGACCGCTGCCGCAATTCGAGCCTGCGCCTGCACCACCCGCTGCGCCCGTTTTCACCGCAACGGAACCGCCTGCCGCACGCATCGAATATGCGCCGCCGCGACCTGATGCCATTGCTGCTGCCAGGGTGTCTGCGCCGCGCCGTCTCAAGCCCTGGGTGTGGGGGCTAAGCAGTGCACTGCTGCTGATCGTGTTGCTTGTTCAAACGAGCTATTTCCTGCGCGACAGCCTGGTTGCGAAGTGGCCGCAGATGCGTCCCACACTCGAACAGGCCTGTGCCGCTTTGGGTTGCAACTTGTCCCTGCCGCAAAATCTGGCGCAGCTCCAGATCCTTGGCACCGATCTGCAAACCGAAACCCCCAGCCGCCTGAAACTGGTGCTCACCCTCGGCAATCGTGCCGATCAAGCCCAGGCCTGGCCGGTGCTTGTACTCACCCTGACCGATCAGCGCGAGCGTCCGCTGGCGCGCCGCAGTTTCGCCCCCAGCGAATATCTCGACGATCCCCAGCGCATCGCCGAGGGTATTCCGCCACGCAGCGAACAGCCTCTGAGCCTGCCTTTGACCGTCCGCGATGTGGCGCCCATGGGCTTTGATTTGAAGCTAACTTATTGATTGGACGTCGGTCGTGCGCAAGGCTAGCCGCTCCCACGCTTCTTCGGTATAGTTCGCCCTCCCGTTGCGGGAGAGCGCATGCCTGGCATGCCGCCGAAGGCGTAACCCACCCGGAATCGCTCAGGCAAAAGGACCGCAACACCGGAACACTCTGGAGAGCGTGAACGCTGGGTTTAATTCAAACCCGGCAGGATCACCACCGAAGGGGCAGCGGTTGCGTCAGGCTTGATTTGGCGCAATCGTAATCTCTCAGGTACCAAGGACAGAGGGGTGGAGCGCAAGCGTGCATCCCTTAAATTTTTGGTCACTGTCATGTCAAATCAAGCCGCGTCTATTCCTGCAGCGCTCAAGCACACCCCGCTCAACGCCACCCATCGCGAGCTGTCCGCCAAAATGGTTGATTTCGGCGGCTGGGACATGCCGGTCAATTACGGTTCGCAAATCGAGGAACACCATGCGGTGCGCACCGGCTGCGGACTGTTCGACGTCTCGCACATGCTGCCGCTCGACATCCGGGGCGATAACGTTCGCGCCTTCCTGCGCCGGCTGGTCGCCAACAACGTCGACAAGCTGCAAGTCTCGGGCAAGGCGCTGTATTCGTGCATGCTGAACGAAGCGGGCGGAGTGATCGACGACCTCATCATCTACTTCATGGACGAGCGCTGGTTCCGCCTGGTGGTGAACGCCGGAACGGCCGAAAAAGACCTTGCCTGGATGGAGAAAATGAACGCCGACTGGGGCATGGGGCTCATCCTCACGCCGCGCCGCGATCTGGCGATGATCGCGATCCAGGGCCCGAATGCGACACAGGCGCTGAATAACGCACTGCCCGGCGTCGATTCCATCACCGCCAGCCTCAAGCCTTTTAACGCCGCCGCGATGGGCGAGATGTTCATTGCGCGCACCGGCTACACCGGCGAAGATGGCTTCGAAGTGATGGTGCTGGCGAAATCCGCGCCGTTTTTCTGGAAGGCGCTGATGGAAGCCGGCGGCAAACCCATCGGCCTGGGTGCGCGCGACACCCTGCGACTCGAAGCCGGCATGAACCTCTACGGTCAGGACATGGACGAAACCACCTCGCCGCTGGAATCCGGCCTGGCGTGGACGGTGGACATGAAGGCCGAGCGCGACTTTGTCGGCCGCGCTGCACTGGAAAAAAGCGAAATCACCAAACAGCTGGTTGGTCTGCTGTTGCTCGACAAGGGCGTGCTGCGCGGCCATCAGAAAGTTCTGACGAAAAACGGCGACGGTGAAATCACCTCCGGATCTTTTTCGCCGACGATGGAAAAATCCATTGCGCTGGCGCGCATCCCGCTCGGCATCGCGCCAGGCCAGGAAGTCGAAGTTCAAATCCGTGACAAAAAATTGCGCGCGAAAGTGGTGAAATATCCGTTCGTGCGTAACGGCAAAGTATTAATTTAGGAGGGGTCAGGATTCAGGGTTCAGGATTCAGGGTATGTGCGGCTGCGCCACGCGTTTTTCCTGACCCCTGACCCTGACCCCTGATCCTTGGATATTCAACTACCCAGGAAGACATAACATGACCATCCCCGCTAATCTCAAATACACCCCCAGCCACGAATGGGTGCGCGTCGAAGCCGACGGCACGCTGACCGTTGGCATCACCCACCACGCGCAGGATCTGCTGGGCGACATGGTGTTCATCGAAAATCCCGCTGCGGGCCGCGCCCTGAGCAAGGGCGAAGAGTGCGCGGTGGTCGAATCGGTGAAAGCCGCATCCGACGTCTACGCGCCGGTTGCGGGGGAAGTCATCGCCGCCAATGCCGAAGTTGAGTCCAGCCCGGAAGCGATCAACAAGGATGCTTACAGCGCGTGGATGTTCAAACTGAAGCCCGCCAATGCAGCGGATGTTGCCGAGCTGATGGACGCAGCGGCGTATCAGAAGCTGGTCGAATCGGAAGCGCATTGAGGGGGGCAGGATTCAGAGGTCAGGGAATGTGCAGCTTTGCCGCGCACCTGGACCGGGCACTGAGTCCCCCCCCCCCGAATACCTGATCTCTGAATCCTGACCCCTGACCAACATGCCCTTTATCCCGCATACCCCTGAAGATGTTTCCACCATGCTCACCGCCATTGGCGCGGCCAGCATCGAAGACCTGTTCGACGAAATCCCGCCCGCGCTCAAGACCGGCAAGCTCAAAGACGTCCCCGACGGCCTGCCCGAAATGGCGGTGACGCGGCTGATGCACGAACGCGCGTCGGCCGATGGTTTCTGGTCCAACTTCATCGGCGCGGGCGTGTACGAGCACCACATCCCGGCCGCGATCTGGCAGATCACCACGCGCGGCGAATTCTATTCCGCCTACACGCCGTATCAGGCCGAGGCGAGCCAAGGCACGCTGCAGCTGATCTACGAATACCAGACCATGATGACCCGGTTGACCGGGCTCGATGTGTCGAACGCCTCGCTCTACGACGGCGCCTCGGCGCTGGCCGAAGCGGTGTTGATGGCGGTGCGCGCGCACAAGACCTCCCGCCGCGTGCTGGTGCCGAAGACCGTGCATCCGATCTACCGCAAAGTGGTGCTGACCACGGTGAAGAACCAGGGCATCGAACTGGTTGAACTCGATTACGACGCCGCCACCGGTCAGACCATTCTGCCTGCCGATCCGGGTGCATTCGCCGGGCTGGTGATCCCGCAGCCCAACTTTTTCGGCGTGCTGGAAGACGTGCATGCGATGGCCGACTGGGCGCATGCACAGGGCGCGCTGGCAATTGGATTGGTCAACCCCACCACGCTGGCTGTGCTGGAAGCCCC
>JAAPAA010000229.1 GCA_012274165.1 Thiobacillaceae bacterium | reverse complement strand
TTCCAAGTCCCCCGTCATGGCTGCCTTCCTCACCGCAAGTCGCTTCGCAAAGTCGGCGTCAGGGGCGAGTTCGATGGCTGCATCGTAGAACTGCTTCGCCTCTTCCGGCTTGCCGGCGGCCACAAGCACGTCGGCCAGGGTTAGGGGCGTGTATACGTACAGCGCGAGCATGTCGTTGGCCCGACGCAATTCGTCGAGTGAGTCGCCGATCCGACCGACGTTCGCCAGCATCCACCCGTATTGATGATGCTCGCATCCGCAATCCAGCCGGCGGGCCCCGAGGGCACGTTTCAGTAGCGTTTCCCGTCCCAGCCAGTCGTGCCGATCGATCAGCAGCGACTTAATGTAGAGCGCTTCGCTGTTGTTGGCATCGATGGCGATGGCACGGTCGGCCGCCTGGCGACCACTCGCGCGGGCCTCCTCGGCGGAACGCGGCGTTTCCGCAGCCATCGCCACTTTCCAGTACGCGCCGGCAACGGCCGCCCAACCCCAGGAGAAATCTGGAACGGCGGCGACGACGCGTTGCGCGGGGATCAGAGCCTTGTGCCCCTCCGCCACATGGGGGTCCCAGTGGCCCTGGCAAAACTGCATGTAGTCCCGCAGGACATTGTCGGGCAGTGGCTTGTAATAGGTGGATGCCCCGAACAGGCCGCAGCGAACGACATTGCCGGCGTCCACGGCGATGTGGCGGGGAATCTTCGAGAGCTCGGTTACGTCGTAATTGAAGTTGTTGGTCCATAGGGTCGCGCCGGAGCGCTCGTTGCTCAAGCGAGTGATGACGCGGATTGTCCGACCGTCCCTCTGGAAGGTTCCGTCCAGGGCATAGGCGGGTGCCGAACCGGGCGCTGGTGCGGAGGCATTGGAAGCGCCGACGACGCCGACCGCATTGAATGCGTCCGCAATCTCGGCATCCACCGCATCGCGGGTCGTATCCGGCAAGTCCGCGGACAACATCCGGAATCCGGCCAGCCGCACCACCATGCTGTGCGGCGTCGTGGCGACAGGCCGAAGCAACCAGGCACCGGCGGCCATCGCGAGCAGCAGCGTGCCGGCGACGGCAATCGCCAACGGGTGCCGCGAGGGTGTTACCGGGTGGCGGGGAACGGGGGCCACCGCCGTCGTGGGGTCCGCAGTCGCCAGCACACCGGAGGAGATGCCGCCACCGGGCGCGGCATGAACCGGCATGAGCGGAGCGGTGTCCGGCGTGATCGGGGTTTCGAGCAGGACCCCGATTCGCTGCACCAGCTCGGCGCCGCTCTGGGGACGCGCCTCCGGTTTCTTCGCGAGCAGGGCATCGAGCAGCAGCTGCAGATACGCCAATGACGGCGGCAGCCGGGGGATGTCGGCGCTTATGTGCTGGGTGCCTATCGACCAAGCGTCATGGCCCGAGTAAGGCGGATCGCCGGTCAGCAGCTGCCACAGGACCACTCCCAGGCTGTAAAGGTCACTGCGCCCGTCCACCTTGTCGCCGCGCAACTGTTCCGGGCTCATGTACAGCGGTGTGCCGATGCTGGTGCCTTCGTCGGTCAGCGCCGAGGCGCCCTGCAGCCGGGCAATGCCGAAGTCCGTCAGCAGGGCCACGCCGTGTTCGCCGCGCAGGATGTTGTCGGGCTTGATGTCGCGGTGCACGACCCCGCGGCCATGCGCATAGTCGAGGGCGCCGGCGATGTCGCGCACGATCCGAAGCGCTTCCCGCGGCGGCAGTTTCTCCCCGACCAGCGGCGCCACCGTGCCGCCTGGCTCGTACTCCATCGCGATGTAAGCCAGGTCCGCGTGCAGGCCGAAGTCGTGGATCGGCACGATGTGCGGATGGCGCAAGCTGGCAGCGACGCGCGCCTCGCGCAGGAACCGCTCGTGCGCCGTGGCGTTGTCCTGCTGCGCGGCGGCCAGGATTTTCAGGGCGATCTCGCGGCCCAGCGACTCCTGCCGCGCGAGGTAGACGGTGGCCATGCCGCCGCGACCGAGGGGTCGAAGGATCGTGTAGCCGGGAATATCGTTCATGGCGCAAGTCCCGCGCGCCTGGAGGCGGAGCACCCTTGGACGGTGCACTCATGGACTCGGCGGTGGTAGCGCAGACGCTTCAATGGAAGTTCGATCCAATGCAGGCGCGCCGGACAACCCGGCCCGGTTTGCCGCCATCATAGCCGACCGCCGGTTTGGGGTTTTCGCCGCACCGCCTCCGAGCCGGCGATTGGCTTCAGCCAAGATTCGCCGGCGTCCACTGCGGTTCCGCGGTTGCGCCTACCCGCATGATCGGCGGCACGATCGTGCGTCGTCTGGGAAAAGGCACGCTGGAAGCGGCTGCGGCGCCGCGACTATGTCTGGATGGGCGAACAACTAAGCGATAGCGATGGCTCCTGGTTGGAACAGGTACAACGCGATACGATCGATTTAGGAGATTGGGTCGCGTAACAGCGGGCCGTCGAATACATGGGGAAATCGAGCACTCCTCCCGACGGATGGGTGCCCAGGAATCCGCAGGATTTGCTGCTCTCGGAAGAACGGACCGACTTGCCCGGCGGAACTCGCTAGCGATTCTCGGTGCCGATGCAAAATCGAACGTCCGCTTTCGTCCATCGCGTCGAACGCGACGACTGTCCGTTCATGGCCGAACTCGGACCGCCGACGGGTCGCGACCTGTCCTTTGACCTCGAGCAGGCCGGCACCGCAAGATGGCATCTTGCGGCGGTGTTCCGACGTGATGTCGGGGTTTGAGGGTAAGACATGCCATTGATGAATATTGCCTTGACTGCTTTGCTTGCCGCTGCGGGCGATGCCGCTCCGGTTGCGCCATTATTGATTCCACCACCTGCTGTAGTTGGTCCAGCATCTGCTGAAAAGAGAGCTGGCCCCGGAAATCTTGACAGCCAGATAAGTGGAATCCCTGTTCCCTCGGGTCATCATAGACCCCATGAAACAGGAGCAGAACATGAGCAGACGACCCCGTCGTAACCACTTGCCGGAGTTCAAGGCGAAGGTGGCATTGGCCGCGGTGAAGGGCGAGCAGACGCTGGCCGAACTGGCCAAGAAGTTCGATGTGCATCCCAACCAGGATTTCACAGTGGAAGGAGCAGTTGCTGGCAGGCGCCGCCACCGCGTTCGGTGGCGATTTGGCCGCAGCGCCACCGCCGATCGACGTCAAGTCGCTCCACGCGAAGATCGGCGAGCTGACGTTGGAGAACGATTTTTTAGAAGGTGCGCTCATCAAGGCGGGCATGCTGAGCGCAAAGCGATGATCGACCGCAGCCATCCGTTGTCCCTGACGCACCAGGCCGAGGTGTTGGGCATCAGCCGCGGCAGCGCGTACTACCTGCCCGTGCCGGTCTCTGCGGGCGATCTGGCGCTGATGCGGCGGATCGACGAGTTGCATCTGGAGCACCCTTTCGCGGGAGCCCGCATGTTGCGCGATTTTCTGTGGCAAGAGGGAATCAACGTCGGTCGCAAGCACATCGGCACGCTGATGCGGAAGATGGGCATCGAGGCGCTTTACCGCAAGCCGAACCTGAGCCGGAAGAACGCACGTCACAAGATCTATCCGTACCTGCTGCGCGGCCTGGCGATCGATCGGACCAATCAGGTCTGGGCGATGGACATCACTTACATTCCGATGGCCAAGGGCTTCGTGTATCTGGCGGCCGTGCTCGACTGGCACAGCCGTCGCGTGCTGTCCTGGCGGGTGTCGATCACGATGCACACCGACTTTTGCATCGAGGCAGTCGAGGAAGCCATTGCGCGATACGGCAAGCCGGAGATCTTCAACACCGACCAGGGCAGTCAGTTCACCAGCAAGGAGTTCACCGATCTGCTCAAGGAGAACGGCATCGCGATCAGCATGGACGGCAAAGGCTGCTGGCGCGACAACGTGTTCGTCGAGCGGCTGTGGAAATCAGTCAAGTACGAGGAGGTCTACCTGCACGCCTACGACTCGGTCTCGCACGCACGCAACTCGCTCAAGCGCTACTTCGAGTTCTACAACGCAAAGCGGCCGCACAACTCGCTTGATCGAAAGACACCCGATCAGGTCTACTTCAACCAACCGCTGCCGATGCCCAAGGCAGCTTGATACCGCAGGGAATCCACTTATCGGAACGGGCTAGGCTGTACAGAGAAGCGGGGCCAGCTCTAAGGAGACTACTTTTATTGGACCCAGAGCTCTTGAACAATGTCCGTCAGAGATCATGGACTGTAGCCGACCTCGCGCAACTCCTGCCGCACAAATGGCGTGGGCCCGCAACCGACACTGCCGCCGCGACACCTGCCGCCGTGCCGCAGGCCGCCATCGCGTAATACCCTCAACACGCGGTCTTCAGCGGCGCAAGGGTGTCGATCGCGGAACGCTTACCGTCCTTCAGCCACGTCGACAGGTGCGCCACCGCCGCCTCGCATTTCCGCACGTAGCCGGCAGCAGAGATGGCTCCGATTGTTAAGGCAGTTTCCCGGGTCTCCTAAGTCGAACTCAGCAGTGTAGATGTCGGCCGGAACCACCCGACCTCAGTAGCCTGCCCGGAAGCCGTCGGTCGCGAATGCTCGTTTCTGGCGTGCGCCGTGAAAAGGCGGCGCTTTTCCAGTGGGTGTAAATCCCACCCGGCAAACGCTCCAGCCGGAAGCAACCGGAGCAGCTATGGAGGTA
>JAAPAA010000228.1 GCA_012274165.1 Thiobacillaceae bacterium | reverse complement strand
TTTCCTCCAGCGGATCGATTTTCTCGATTTTGTATCCAACACTGCGCAGAGCTTGCTTGGCCACAGATTTCAACGACATCCGGTCTCCCCTTTCATTGAGATCACTGGTTTTTTCTGCATATCAGGAACATTATCAGGAACAAGACCAATCCATCTGCTTAAATTTTGCCAGAGCGTGGCGGCAATATCTGCATGTTGGTCGATCAGGTTCTGTTTGCACATAGGGTCTGACGCGACGTCGAAAAGTTGGAGAAGGTGGCCGTTGCTGAGTGGTTGATAGGTCAATTTCCAGCGACCTCTACGTATCATGCGATCCTTCGCATCAATAATGCACATCGTATATTCTGGTTTGATCGCCAAAGTGCCGCTAGCACGATCAGGTACTTCTATGAGTCCCAACAAGTCAGGATAGCGCAGGTGGTGTTGCGGTAGCCCGGGAATGTCAGCGATCCAGATGCCGGTTTCATTGAAGGCATCGAGTTGGGGGCAAAGGCTACCTGGCCTCATGCAACTGACAAGTGAAACGCCATCCATGTTGCGGGTCTGTGGGTGCCCACACAATTCCAGAAGCGTGGGGGCCAGATCGATTGAGCGCACTACCTCGTCTATTTTTCCCTTGGCAGGTGAGCGTGGATCTCGGATCACAAGTGGGATGCGAGGGCTGGCTTCGCCGACTGCCGAATTGCCTTGTCCCCACGTGTCGTGTTCAAAAAATTCCATGCCGTGGTCGGAGTAGACGACGATGATGGTGTTGTCGGATAGTCCGCAGGCATTAAGATGGGCCAGCATTTTGCCAACTTCATCGTCGAACTCCGCCACGCAGCCGTCGTACAAATCGATGATCTGGTCGAGGTCGAATTCCTCCTTGGGCGCACCCTGGCGGCGAATGATTTCGAACGGGTCAGTGAGCCGTGCCATCGCGAACTTGGACTCGCCCGCATAGGCCGGGTCGGTGAAACGCGTGTACCACGGCCACTCCGACGCAAACGGCGGATGGGTGGTGGAATAAAATACGTTGAGGAAAAATGGCTGCGCGCTTTCTGCCAGGCGCGACACCAGTCGCCGTGCGCGCTTGCCCAGTGGTTGCGTCAGTGGCACCCCGCCCAGGTAATAGAGCTCGGGCACCAGCAGCCGTCCCAGCCGGTTATGGGTGAACAACGACACGAACAGGCGCAAATCCTTGGGTCCCTGTCGAATCAGATACTTAAGGTTCCACTGGTCTTCCGGCAGGTCGGTGTAGTCAAAGCCAAAGGAGTACTTGCCCATGTCGCCACCGCACCAGTCCGATATCGCTGCTGTGCGGTAGCCGTTCTTTTTCAGCAGTGTGGGCAGGGCATCCACTTTCAGGCGCGTGTTCTCGTCGTCGGCGAAATTGTCGCGGATGCCATGCGTGTGCGGCCAGGTACCGGTCAGCATGGAAATAAGACTCGGAGCGGTGCGGGCACACGGCACATAGCAATTCGCAAACAGAGCCCCGGCAGCGGCCAGTTGGTCAATGTTGGGAGTCAGCGCGCGGCGATAGCCGAGCGCACCCAGGCGGTCGGCACGCAAGGTGTCGGAGCCGACCATCAGAATGTTGGGTGGCGTGTCTGCCGTGCGGGCAGGACGCTTGCGCGGAGCGCGCGCCTGCGGCTGCCAGCTCGCCCACGTGACTGCCCCGGCAAAGAAAAGTGTGGCTGCCCACAGTGCCATCAGATCTCCTATGCGGTTTTCCTTCGACAGTTGCCAGGATGCCGCCATGAATAACAGGCCGGCCATTCCCATTCCCAGTGACTGCATATACGCAATGCGCGCCGGAGTCATCCAGTGCCACAGCCCGTGCAGCCGGCTCATGCGGTAATGCATCGAGGCCATCAGGAGGCCGGGGTTGAAACGCAGCTTGCGGATGAATTGCAGCATGAATGCGCCCAGGATGCCGAAGAGAGCGGCGGCGACAGCGAGGACGGTCGACCAGGTTGCGCCGATCGCCGTGCTGAGCATAAAGTAAATCAGCATGCCGGCGCCGCCGGTAAACAGCATCAAGGCAAAGGCCCACGCCGACAGCCGCGCCAGCGCAAACAGGGTATAGCGCTGGTAATGCGTGAGCACTTCTTCGCGAATGCGCGGCCCAGTCTGCGAAAAGTCGAGTAGCGACTTGGCAAGGAGCGTAGCCGTGCCCACCCCCGCCACTCCCAGCGCGGGGAGCAGGCCGGCCCAGCGTGCATCGCCGCTGGCGAACCAGGCGATGAGGCCACCTGCCGCGGTTAGCAGAGCCAGCGCTTCCATAACCAACATACCGCGGTCGGGTGGCAGACTGAGATTTTTTTTGCGATGCCCTGATTCGCTGCGGCCACGCATTTCGCCCAGTGCAGCCGCCGTGCGCACCAAGTAAAAACGCCGCTTGGTCCACGACAGGCTGAACGCACTATGAAAACCGTATTCGGCCAGCTTTCGCCACATGTAGATGGGGACCGATCCGCCACCGTGGATACGGGCAGTCGAGCGGGTACGCTGATAACTCTTTTTAAGCAGATAGCCAAGGTGGAGGCGTTTGGTGTCGACGTAATGGTGTTGAATGATCTGGGGTGCATATTGGCAGTGCTCGCCGCGCGTCAGGGCACGGAGTACATATTCGCTGTCTTCGCCTCCCCCCAGGTCGTGGCCGTGTGGAACTAGCTCAGTGGAAAACTGCCCAGCCAACTCAAACACACGACGACGTACGATCAGATTGCCGCCACCCGGTATGGGGCCAGTCTCGGCTGTGATTGTTTTGGGAACGTCACTCTGGTCAAAGCGCGGAACCGGCAATGGGTAAATGCGATAAGCCCCCTCGTCATGAACCCACGAGGGTTCGCTGCCATCCCAGTCCGGCAAAATCTTCCCACAATATAGTCCCGCGTCTGGCCACGAAGTGGCTGCATGTTCGATAGCCGTCAAGTAGCCTTCGTCTACCCTGTGGTCATCATCCACAAATGCGGTGAGTTCGGTTCCAATTTGTGGGATTGCTTCATTCAAAGCATGGGACTTCCCCGGCGTCAGCACCTCGATCATGCGCAGCGGCAGCCAGTTCTGGCTAAGCTGTTGCGCCTGATATGCCAACAACTGCGCAACGGTGTCGTCGGTGCAGGCATTGGCCGCCACCAGGATGCGCACTTGCATTGATGGACGTTGCGCGCGGTTGAGTGAAGCCAAAGCCTTGTGCAGCAGTTCTGCCCGGTTGTGCGTGCAGATGAGGATGGTGAGTTCGATCACATGAGCCTTTTAGTGCGCCGCCAGAAGGCGGAGAGCAAGCGGTTGTGCAGACGATACGCTGCCTTGATGAGAGTCGAAGGGGGCGCGCCCGGGGTGACGAGGTCATAGCCAAATTCGCGCAAGGTTTTTCCACTCACGCTTTCGAATGCCTGGATTTGGGCGGTAGACATTTTGCTGCGCCATTTCCCGGCGTTGTCGGCGCGCAGCGGCTTGTGTACCAGCGGGGTTTTGCCGGGATCGGTGACTGCAGTGACATCAAATAGCTCGTCCGAGAATTCCTCGCCGAGGAACGCGCATAACGTTTTCATGGTGGCGTCGGGTTGCGTCAGCAAATCCTCGTAGCGCAATTCCAGATATTGATTGGGTGCTAACTGTCTGCCCTGCGCGCGCCCTCTTTCCACGAAGCTTTCCCAATATTCCGCCGCGAAATAGCTGTTGTAGACATAGAAGTCATGTTGTCTGCCGAACAGCGACAGTGCGACGTCACGCCCGTCGCGAACCAAATGCACGATCTGCGCATCCGGAAACCATTCGATCAGTTTGGGGAGGTGCATGACGTAGTAAGGGGTTTTGTCGCCCCATCTGGATTTGCCTTCACCCTGCGCATTTTTCTCGAAAATCCCCGCAATGATTGCGGGCATCGTGTGCCGACCTGCTGAGTGCAACTCGATTGCCAGCGTGTCGATATCAAATTTCAAGCCGTGCAGGTCGGTTTCCAGAAAATCCCGGCTTTGATCAAGCATGGCTTGCAACACCCGATGGATATTTTCCAGTTGGCTGAGATCGCCGTAGTCGGCTTGATTACGGTATAGCGGGATAAAGAAATGCGATTCGCCAGTCGGCAGTGAAATGCGTGGGTGATTACGCAACCGGTATTGCAGTACGGTGGTGCCGGAACGAGGGGCGCCAACGATAAAAATGGGGCCATTCTGGCGAGTGGACAAGGGCAAATTCGATGTCACGTTGGGCTTTCTAGGCGAACATAATTAAACAAGGTGCGGGGCATGAGGCTGTAGCGTGGGAACAGGGAACGAATTCGCCAATGTTGCCGTTCAACCCAGCGATTCCGCCGGACTGCGTTATGCCAGGTTTCGGCATCATGCCTGGCGGCTAGTTCGGTTAGCGTATTCAAGCGTACATCGGGTTGTTGACGTAACCATTGAAGTAAATTCGCGAGCGTTTGCAATGTAAGTGGCGCATCAGCTTGCCCGAATTCCTTGAAATCGTAATGGTGCATAACGGCCACAATCGCAAGCCTGCCGTTCGGTCGGCGGCGGGCTTCAGACAGGGCGTGTTCGAGCACGGTAATCTGGCAGGTGCGGGGCAGTTGTGCGAGACAAGTGGTTTCGAACAATCCATGCTCGCTACCTGCAGAAAGATAGCGGAAGCCTTGATCTGACAGGATTGAGGCAGTGTGCTGGTCAAACGTGTTAAAGGGCGGCACGAATCCATGGATCGGAATGCCAAAAACTTGTTCCAGCGTGGCTCGCCCGGCCGTTATTTTTTTCATTTGTTCCACTGGATCGACCCCTGAAAACTCGGAAGGCACTGGGGAATCAGGGGCGTAAGACACATGGTTGAAACCATGCTGGGCTATTTCCAGCATGCCGTGTTGCAGCGCCTTAACAAGGTGGGGCACGTTATCAGCAAGCAACGGACGTTGTTCAACGTAGGGAATTACGGCAAATGTGGCGCATACCTGATGGGTTTCCATTATGTGCAGGAGCGCATGCTCCAGTGCATGGTCACTGATTGCGGATGGATCATCGAAGCGGATGGCGACATCAATCATGCGACTATTTGACGTGCCTTTTTCGGTAGCCTTGCAGATAGCCTAGTGCGTGGGCAGCATTCATCGCTTGCCGAACCAGGCCGGGTTGGCCGGACAGCATCAGGATGAGGGTTTTTTTTACCTGATCGAGAAATTGACGCGCCAGAAACGGCGGAATACCAAACCAGCTTGAAGGGAAATCGGCCAAGTTGAATTGCGCCCGGCGCAGACCAGCCCGGTAATGCAGCTTCAGAAAATAGCGGCGATGCAGCTTCCAGCGGTCGACCGAATGCAGTACAACCATGTCCGGGCGATAGCGAATTTTTGCGTGTTGCGCCAGCAAGGCATGCAGCATCACGGCATCTTCACCGCCGCCGACATCGTCGCTTTCACGGTTGTAGCGCGGGTCGAAGCGCAAGCCTGGCTGGTCGCGAAAAATCTGCATCGCATACGCCATGTTGCCGCTCCATACCGGCGTCGCGTCATCGGTAATCCACAGCAGCGCGCTGCCATGATCGAGTTGGCCGAGAAACCCTGCCACGTCGTTATCCAGCCAGGCGGGCCGGCCATCGGGGCGAAAATCGATTTCGATGCGCCCGCCGACGCATTGCGCGCCTTCGTTCACGATGGCGTCATAGGCTGCTTCCAGAAAACCGGGGTGCGGCAATTCGTCATCGTCGATGAACACAAGGATGTCGTGATCCAGCGCCTCAAGCAGTGCGCGATTACGGGCGGGAACGATACCCGGCGCTTTCTCGGTTACGACGCGCAGGGGTGCTCCGGGTTGGGCTTGCAAGCGCGCCAGTACCGCCAGCGTGTCGTCCGGGCTGTTGTTGTTGACCGCCAGAATGTCGAACGGAACCGGGCAGCTTTGAGCGCGCAGCGCGGCGACCAACGGGTCCAGCCGGTCGGCGCGTTTGAAGGTGCAAAAAGCGACAACGAGCGTGGTCATGTCATTAGAAACGGTTGCGCGCGTTGCGCCGGCTATCCACCTGGCGGATCAGCGAGTCGAATAGTGGCGCTGGCAAGAAACTGGCGAAGATGTATTTGGCATCACGCGCTTTCCAGTCGGCCTTGCGGAATGCACGGCGGAACAGGCGGCGCGACGAGTCGGTGTCGCGCCGCCAGTGGCAGCGATAGGCTTCGGGCAGCAGCGAGCCGTACACCAGGGCGTCGCGTTTTTCGCGGAGCAGATGGGCGATAGGCGCGGGGTGATGGCGGACGAAATTTTCGCGCACGGCAATCGCGTCGAATACTTGCCGCCAGCGTGGAATATGCGCGCGGCCGCGCGGATAGCGGCGGTAAAACGCCAGCACCTGGGGAACGCGCACCACGGTGGGCTGGCTGGCCAGTATGCGCAGCCACAGGTCGTAGTCCATGGCGGTGGGCAGGCGCTCCGAGAATCCGTGCAGCTGGTCGATCAGCTGACGCCGCACCAACACGCCATTGATCGGCCAGGGACAGGATTGCAGGAATAGGGCGGCGGCATCGGCTTCGACGTAATCGGGCGGGATATAGGGTTGCGTGTCGGCGGCGGCCTCGCCCACATTTTGCCAGCCGCAATACGCCACATCGGCCAGCGTGTCGGTCATGGCAGCGTGCAGCAGCTTGAGTGCATCGGGATGCCAGGTGTCGTCGGCGTCCAGAAAGGCGATGAAGTTGCCGCGCGCATGCTCAAGGCCTTGATTGCGTGCGGCATAGGGGCCGCTGTTGGTCTGGTGCACTACCGTGATGCGGTCGGGATGGTCTGCGGCCAGCCGCGCAATGATCTGGGGGGATGCGTCATGCGAGCCATCGTCCACGATGATGAGTTCAATCTGCGGGTAACTCTGATGCAACACGCTCTCGATCGCCTCTTCCACAAAGGGCGCGGCGTTGTAGCAGGGCATGACAACGGAGATCAGCGCGGGGTCAAAGTGGTCCATCGGATAAGTGTGTTTCCCTGTCGCGTCGCCCGATTAGCCAGCGGTGCCAAAACTCGGGCAGCCAGGCGGGCAGCATGTATTTCCAGTCGCCAAGTGTGCCATAGCCTTGTTTCATTACCGCACGAAAAATTTGTCGGGCGGCGGGCAGGTCGCGCTGCCAGTAACAGGCGTAACCGCGTTTGAGCAGTTCGCCGCTGCTCAATGCGCGGATGCGCGCGGCGCCGAGCGTGTCCTTGAGCGCGGGATGGGTGTCCAGGTACCGCTGTTGTGCCTGCCAGTGCTGGAGTGCTGCGCGGGCGTGATCCTTTGACGCCTGCGTGCCGCCGTGAAAATGATAGTAGGCCAGCACTTCGGGCACCCGGACAATCGGCGCGGCCGTTGCCACGTTCAGCCACAGTGAGTAGTCCTCGGCATTTTTCAGCGTCGGGTCAAATCCGTTCGCCGCCAACACTGCATCGCGCTTGACCAGGGCGGCATGGATTGGCCAGCGGCAGCCGGCAAACAGCGTTTCAGCTTTTGCGGCGTTTTCATAGTCGGGCGGCACGAATGGTTCGCCGCGGCCGTCTGGCAGGCCCAGTTTTTGCCAGCCGCAATAGGCTAGAACCGCTTCCGGCCTGGCTTCCAGGGCGGCCAGCAGGGTGCTTAGAAAGTTCGTTGCCCAGGTGTCGTCCGCATCGAGGAAGGCCACATAGCGGCCGTGAGCCATGCTCAGTCCGATGTTGCGTGCGGCGCTCACCCCCTGATTGGCCTGGCTGAAGGTGCGGATCCGTGCATCGGTCTGGCTTTGCAGCCATGCCAGGGTGGGGTCGCTGGAGCCATCGTCAACGGTGATGAGTTCCCAGTCGGCAAAGGTCTGCGCCAGCACGCTGCCTACGCTGGCGGGTAAATGTGCCGCTGCGTTGTAGCAGGGCATGACTATGGATATGACCGGCGGCATCGGCCTGGCTCAGACGCGGCGCAAGCGCCGCAGCGTGTAGGCTGCAATGTCCCGCCAGCGCACATTGTGGTTGCCGAAATAAAGCTTGCGCGCGAAGCTGCCGAGCGTGTCGGTATTGAACACAGTCAGACGGCGCAAGCGGTACGGATCCTGGTCGCGTAGCGCCCAGCCGGTACGGGTGGTGCAGGCGGCGCTGTAGCCCGCCTGCCTGACCGCCTCGGCACAGCGTTCGTCCCATGCGCCGTAGGGGTAGGCGAAACTGCTGACCGGATGCTCGAGGATCGTTTCAAGCGTGGTCTTGGATGCGCTCAGTTCCTGCATCAGCTGCGCATCGTCGGTGTCGGGCAGGCAGACGTGATTCACCGTGTGGGAAGCGATTTCCATGCCGTTTTCATGCATGTCGCGCAGCTCGGCCGCGTTGAGCAATCGCCCGTCGGGACGGCCGTCCTCGGGCCATAGCGGAAACTGGCCGACCGAACCCGACACGATGAACCAGGTCGCACGCATACCGCGTTTTTTGAGTTCTTCGCAGGCGTCGAGGTTGTCCACATAGCCGTCGTCGAAGCTGATGACGGCGGTGCGCCCGCTCCATTTGTTGGCGGGGGCAGCGACCAGTTCACCCATGGTCGGCGTGGCATAGCCTTCTGTCGCCAGAAAATCGAGCTGCTCGCGGAAGCGCTGCAAGGACACCGCCCACGGCCACACCGGCGCGCCCCTGCCGGGCAGCACGGCGTGATACATCAGCATGATCGGGCCATGCTGGCCCGCGTTGCGGTGTAGGGCGAGTGAGACGGGATCAAGCATGGATCAGGCGTTGTCGAGTTGAGCCAGCCGGTTTTTGACGATTTCCAGGTAGGCATGGCCATACCGAAGATCGGGTTCCAAATGGTTACCTTCGGCCCATTCGTTCCATGACTTGATGAACACGATCTGTTGGCCTTCTGGCAAGCGCTGGGCATTGTGCAAACACGCGTCGAAATGCTGCGCGAATAATTCCGGCGTCGAGTTCTGCATGATCAAGCCGTTGAGACGTGAACGTGGTGTGTTGTCCCAGTTGGGGATCGCGCATGGAAATTCGACATACTCCCGCTGTTCCTTGCGGGTGAGAGTGAGATGGATATCTGCGTACTGGTGGATGGTCAGTTGATATTTATGACGTAGTTGACCGAGTTTTAGAAGTGGGTGACTCCACGTCACATTGGGTTTTTTGGGTGGGAGCTTTTGCAAAATAGCCGCATCAAATCCGTCTTGTTGCGGTTTCCATTGGTCATTGTGGTTTATCCCCACAAAGTAAAAGCCGGGCAATCCTGCAGCATGTGCCCACTCGGTCCACAGCCGGATGAATTCACGGGCATCGGGTAGTTCGGTGGGGCGATACACCACGAACAGGGGCTTGCCCTGCACCCGGATATAGCGAGGATCGGAAAACGCGGGCAGCAGGGCTTCGAAGTGGGCGCGGTAGTCGGCCTCTCCCGGGTAGGTCTGCTTGATCAGAACCTTGTTGGGCGCGCCGTGCCAGATGCCGGTCCAGGTCTGGTTGGCCCAGCACAGGCAAAACGGCAGGTCGGGTTGACCGGAATCGACCACTTCATTGAATGGGCGCTCCAACAGGCGCTGTCCGCCAAACCAGTAGTGGTAATAACAGAAACCGGTGATGCCGTATTCCCGGGCCAGGTTGGCCTGGGCTTGGCGGGTCTCGGCGCAGCGCAGGTCATAAAAACCCAGATCGGCCGGGATATGTGGTTGCTCGTGCCCCTTGAACAAGGGCGTTGCCTTGGCCGTGTTCGTCCATTCGGTGAAGCCTTTGCCCCACCAGGCATCGTTTTCAGGGATGGGGTGGTATTGCGGCAGGTAAAAGGCGATAGTCGAAATTGAGTGGTTCATGTTTTTCTATTTCCGGCGAAAGTGAGGCGGCCCCGCAGCATGCCCAGCATTTTCCGGCTTTCGTTTCGCATCGCGGAAAAGGGCGAAAACAGGCCGCTTAATACCATGATCACCGCGGCTGCCGTGCCATAAAAGGCCAGCGCCAGAAAGTCGCCGCTGATGAAATGGCCTGCCAGTTCGCCGAGCAGCGCCAGCGCGGCGAGCAAGCCCGCTGCATGCACCGTTGCCGGCATCACTGCCTTCGCCATATCCAGCCAGCCGATCCCGGTGGCCTTGCAGGCAATGACGGTAATGTAAACCATGCCCACGAACTGGGAAAAGACCAGCACCCAGGCCGCCCCGTTGATGCCATAGGGGATGGCAATGAGCATGCCTAGCACCAGAATGACCAGGTTCACCACCTGGATCACCAGTTCTTTCCCCAGTAAATTCAGGGCCGCCAGCAACGCCCCGGCAGGGTGGCCGATCGACATGAAAAAACCGGCAAAAACGAGAATGGACAGCGGCTCGGCCGACGCCAGCCAGTGTGCCCCGTAAAAAAAACGGATGGCCTCGGGCGCCAGCCAGTACAGCAGAATGTAAATCGGGAAGGTATAGAGGCAGCCGAGCTGGATGCTTTGCAGATAGAGATAACGTACCCGGTCGGGGTTGTCGGCCGATTGCGCAATGGCCCGAAATACTGGCTCGTAGGCCGATCCGCTCACCATGTTGAAAGGCATGTAGGCCAGGCTTCTGGCCTTGTTGAACAAACCGACCGCTGCGGCATCACCGGTGCGCGACAATACGAACGTCGCCACCTGCCCCTGGATGTAGCCGACTACATTGTTCGAGGTGGCCAGCAAGCCATAGCGCATCAGCTCTTGTGCGCGGGAAAAATTAAAGTTGATTCCCGGGCGCCAGCGCGCGTGCCAGGCAAGTTGCAGTGCGCCCGCCACTGAGCCGAATAGTCCGGCGAGGATCAAACTCCAGGGGCCGTGACCCAGATAGGCCAGGCTCAGTGCAATGCTGTTGTACACCACCAGATTGCTGAGTTGGACTGCTGTTTTGGCCTTGAAACGCATCTCCCGGTGCAGCATGTTGCCGGGTACGTTGGCAAATGGCCGAATCAGGAATGACAGCGCGGCGACCCAAAGCAGGTCGGCATATTCGGGATTGTGGTACCAGCGGCCAAACCATGGAGCGATGGCAAAGAAGAATCCGACGATCACCAGGCCAATCAGGAATTGCACCGTGAACAGTAAATCGTAATCACGTTTGTCGGCCTCCTTGGCTCTGACGAGGGCCTGGCCCATACCGCCGCCCGCCACAAACCCCGCGAGATTGGTGAAGATCAGGATGGTCGCGACCATGCCGAATTCGGCCGGCATCATGAGACGCGCAAGAATCAGCCCCAATGCGAAGTTGATGATCTGGCTGCCGGTGTTGCCAATAAATATCCATTTAGCACCGTGTCGGATGGAGTGTCCCAGACTCATGGCGTGCCTCGCATGTGGTGGCTTTCTGCTTGGTATCGCGCGGAATGAGATGCACGGTTTAGGCTGGTCAATGGCTTCTCCCCATCCACCGCTTGATTGATACGGTCAGTTGCGCGATACGCGGAAGACGCTTCAGTTTCCGCAGAATCAAACTGTCGATGCGGGCGTTGGGGCGGAAGTGGTTAAGCTCAAGTCGATCGAACTGGCTGGTCTTCGGCACGGCGTAGCGTTGCCGCATGCGCTGGATAGCGGCCATGGATTCGGTGAGATTATGTTCGATGTAGTCGATTTGTCCGCTCCATGAAATATCGTTGCCAATATGAAAAGTGAGCGGAATATCGTTTACCCGTTGTATCCGAAACCCACTGGCGGCATCCAGAGCCATGAACATCAGGTAATCGAAATGTGCGGCGCCAATGCAGCATTGTCCTAAATCCAGTTGCGATACGTAAGCCTGGGGAAACACGAAACAGTCGAATCCGTAGGCGACCTCTCCGGGTTCGGCAATCATCATGGGAAGCTCCTCGATGTCGGTGTAATGCCCCGGAATATTCCGTCTGTACACGATGAACGGCGTATCGCGGTCGAATCGCGTTTCGATCAGGGAGTGTAACTGTATATAGAAGTCGGGCTGCAGGGCGATATCCATGTTGGTGTAAACCAGATGGCTATTGCTTGCGGATGCGGCACCGATGGCGAGGATGTCGGCAATCAACGGAAGCAGGCGCTTGGGATGCAGCGTCGTGACATCCTGAACGGTGCGCTGCAGGTGGCCGCCAAATTGGGCCGGGAACTGGATGGCCGCTTCATCGCCGGGCAGGATCACGGCCCTGACCTCGACCTCGATTTCCGTGTGTCGGGCTGCTTCAATCGCGGTTTTCAAGCTCGCATGGGTAATCCGGCTGGCGATACCGTGTTCGGTATCCGGCGCGCAGACAAACGGATTGATAATGTGAGTGAACGAAATGGGCATGCAAAGAGCTCGGCGGTACGTTGTAGGCAAGGCCTTGAATGGTTAAATCAAAGCAAGATTTATGCTTGGGATTGATTTGTTTGCCTGCGGATGAGTGTCTGGTCCTTGTTGCGCCGGGAACCCAGGCGATAGGCGGCAAACAAGGCAATGGGTACGACCATCAGCTTGTGGCTTGCCAGCCTGAGCTTCCATGCGGGCAAGGGCTTTTTCGAGAAAACATGCAAGCGCCCGAGGGAGAAATAATGCATCCCCAGCCTGCTTGCCAGCCGAGACAGCCCTTTGCGGGAGAAAAAGGCGATGTGTTGCCCGGTGTCGAACGCGTAATACCCCCAACTGTGAGGTAAGGGCGGGCTGTTGTCCGGGAAGACTTCAGTCGTGAAGACCAGGGTATCGGTTTGATAGTCGATCAGGTTTTGCCGGATGAAATCGAGTGGATTGATCGAGTGTTCCAGAACCTCTATGGCGCTGATGGCCAGGCAGGCGCCTTGCCTGGCATCGTATTCAAAGCCACGGGCAAACAGGTTTTTTGCATAACCATCAGACCAGAAGTAATCGAATCCAAGGTCGCGCATCAGTCTGGTTAGCAGGCCATAGCCACCTGCGATGTCGGCATACCTGGCGTGTCCGCGATCCTCAAGAACCAGGTAGTAGATTGCTGCGAGCCGCAGTGCGGTAAAGATGTTTCTCACGGCCACATCCGTATCCTCCAATACGATGGCATCGGCGTAGGCCTCCTCAAGCCATGTCGGATGATCGACGAATATGTGGTCGCACTCAGCACAATAGTGGTACGCCGCCTCATGTTTGCTAAGGACGCTGGCGCGGAAGAGCGTTCGGGTTTCAGCGTTGCACAGATGGCAATTCATCAGGAATGTACGGTTCTTGGCTGGTCGAGGAATCGTTTGGCGTGGGGTCAACGCCTGCCGAGCAGCTTTTTGGCGACCGGTCGCAAGTAATTGAGCCTCAGGGTGTGCTCGGCCTGGAACAGCCATATTTTCCGCCTGATGATCGCCGTCAAGTCCTGCCGCCCCATCGCCTCAAGTGCCGGTAGCACTTCGAAATAGAGTTCCAGTTCAGCAAGCGTCTTGATGGGGATGGATTTCATCAATTGTGGCGTGACGTCATGACTGGGGAATGCGGTGGTCTCGGCGAGTTGGCCGCAAGCCATGAACGCGAGCATGGTGCGGACGCATTTCAAACAACGCCCGCAATTAAGGTGACCTGCCGGGATGGCGGCCGAGTCCCAGCACACCCTGAGCGCGTTCAATACGCCAGGGTGGGTTGACAGGAAGCGAATTTTTTCCACACGGCTGAATTGCTCCATGTCGCCGGTGGTGATCTCAAGAAAGTCCGCACCAAAATAGCTGTTCAGCCACGGATGCGACCCATGAGGATGCGGGATATGTTCTATCGAATAGTCCGGGGCGATGATGCACCGGTGAAGGTGCGAACTCGCAGCATGGGCGATGGCAGCCAGCAGGGAAGCGTGCTGCCACCCACCATAAAGCCGCCAGCTCATGGCCAGATTCCTCAAATTGACTTTTACCGTCACCAGCTCCAAACCCAGTTCACGGCAGAGGGCGGACAGTTTCTGGATGCCGAGATTCCATACATCGAGCCGATCCGGTTTGTTGGGGTCACCCACGTCCAGTCCATGGACGAAGAAGGCGACGCCCACTCGCCTGGGGTCGCCCATCGGGTATTGGCTGGCATTCCAGTACAGGGCTGACAATGAGTCCACGCCACCGGACAGGAACAGCGCGGTGGTGGATCGGGAAATGTCCGGTAAGGGGCGCGCCGCTGCAGGCGCCACAATCTTGACAGGACGTAACGGGCTTTTATGCCAACGTGTCAGTAACCGCATGGCCAGGGTAAGCCTGGAGCTCAGCTGCGGATCGACTCCGCCTTCAATTTCCAGCCGGGTTTCCCCGTTCCACAGGGCGGCAATGGCCGTCCCCATCATGAAGGCATTGGGTTCGGGGCGTATCCAGTGGGCCTGTTCGGATGGTACGGAGAAAAAAATCGTTTCCCGCGCATTCCTGGTCTCGTGTTCCACCTCGGCCTGAATTTGATACTGGCCGTCTGCATGCTTTTCCTGGATGTTCCGGACGATCATTTTCTATCCCTTTCTGTACGCTTTTCGTGGCTCGAATGCGGCAATTTTTTGTTTTTTGAATCGGCTTGAGCCACTTCAAGTGCTGTTTATTTCAAGGTTCCGTGAAGCCAGTGCATGTACCTGCGGCAGGCTGGTGCGGATGCGTTCGCGATTGTCGTGCCTGTGTGTGAATGCATGATTGATCTTGTTCAGGAATTCATCGCTGATGCACTGCGTGGGCGAAAGGGTGTATTCGAGAGGCAGGCCAAAGTGTTGATGCAAGCCTTCGAATTTGTCCTGATAGGTGATCAACAGGGTGGGCGTGCCGCTCCCCAGTGAGGCGATGGCCAGGTGCATGCGTCCGGTGATGATGAGATCGAGCAGACCGGTCACCCGTTTGATCGTGTCGGGTTGATTGATCGGGGTGTAGCGGACGTGTCGGAAGCCATTCTTACGCAACTCTTTTTCGAGCGCCTGGAGCATGGGCACATCGCCCGATTTTGGCTTGTGGTCGTGCGGAATCAGCATGAATGCCAGCTGGTTCAGGTCTGCTGCACGCACGAGTTGCGCGGCCAGGCGGACGATCAGTTCAGTTGCGCCCACTTGCGCGAGCGCGGGCGCCAGAGCATGGGCATTCAGGTTGACGCCAACCGGACTGCGGCCGGCATCGCGCATGGCGTTTATCCAGGATTCCGCCTCGGGTTCGGGCGCGGCGGCGGCGGGCATCAAAAAGGCGCTGTCCGCGCACAGGGTGGCCGCGACGCCGACAATCTGCGTAAAGCGATCGAGCGAGAGCTGGTCGCGTACGTTCACGGTCACCTTGGGATGCAATCTGGACAAGGCGTGAACTGCCGGCTGGCGCGGGTGGGTGTTGAAGCTGAAGCCCAGCAGGGTAGCCGGAATGCCGAGTTGTACGCTGTGGTTGCAGTAATCAACAATGCGCTGCACCAGCGCCGCGCCATACTTGCCGTCCAGAATGTCGGCGCCCATCACAAACAGGGCGTGGTTTTGCCGAATCAGCCGGTCGAAGGCGGCGGTGCCTGTCCGGCCAGTCCAGGCGGCCACCACCGGAACCTCACCGACCCCGGGTACGGCAATGCTGTGGTTGCGCGTGCCGATGATGGTGAATGTGGCGGCGGAGTCGCGTGCGCGCAGCGATTGCAGCAATGCGGTAAACATGGCCATGTCGCCCAGAGAACCCGACGGATTGATGACGTCACCCGGGATGATCACGAAACGGCTGGCTGTTTCCGCAATGGCGGCATGCGGAGAGCCTCCCAGCCGGCGCAGGGGCATCCTGACTTCCAGGGTGTTGCAGGCGATGATGGCCTGGTCGATGAGGTGTTGTTTGAGCCGCTTCATTGCGCACCCAATGGGGGACTCAAACAGGGTGCGCACAGTTGCGTCACCCGTCCATCAAACAGCGCGCGGGTGTGGTGCTTGGCGATTTGCGCATGGCCTTTTTCCGCCTCGCTGCGTCGGCCGTCCAGATCCGTCAGCCAGTCGATACAGCGTTGGGCAAACTGGGCGTCGTCCCGGGCGATGCCGAGCCCCGCGCTTGCCAGGTCGGTTTTGAAGGCCGCCGCGCAATATGGCGTGGTCACGCATGCCCGGCCATAGGCCAGCGATTCCAGAATCTTGATATTGGTGCCGCCGCCGGTATGGATCGGGGCAATGGTGAATGCCGCGTTGCGGTAGGCCGCGTCAAGATCATCCACAAATCCGGGGGCGCTGACATCCGGTTGTCGCTCCCAGATTTGTCGCATGGCGAGCGGAGCGGCACCCGCGAGCAGCAGCCGGGCGTGGGGCTGGGCGGCCTTGATGGACGGCCAGCAGCGGGCCAGGAAACGGTCGATCCCCGCGCGATTGGGCGCATACCAGAGCGAGCCGACGAACAGGAGCGTGTTGCTGTCGCTTGGTGGAAAAGGCGCAGCGGGTGGATGGAACGGGATGTTGGGCAACAGAACCGATTGCAGTTCGGGGTGGCGGGCCTGGTCGCGCTGGCTGACGAAAAAAAAGGCGTCAAATCGTTTGAGTTGTCGCTGCGCCAGTTGGGCGGCATAGGCGGACTTGAATTGCGCGGCCAACTCCAGCGTACCCTGTGCGTAATGGTAGCCCCAGTCGTCGAGATCAATTACGGTGCGCAAGCCGGGCGGGATCAGAAGCTTGCAGACAGGATTGAGGTAACGGCTGACGATCAGCCGGTATTTGCCCAAATCCATGCCGTTCGCCTGCAAGGCCTGATTGAGGGCGGGGTCAGGCTGAAATTTGCTTAGACCAAATGGGCGCTGATGCCACAGACCGTGCGCCAGGATGCCTGGCTTGGGCAGCGTCAACCGGCTGGTATCGGGAGTCGGTTCGAGCAGCAATACGTCCACCTCTCCCAGGTTTTGCAGCGCGCCATGGAGCAAAGCGGTGCGCTGCTGTGCGCCGGATTGGGGCGCAAATGGCGAAGCAGGCGAAACCAGCAGGATAGGCTTGGACATGGCCATTGGATTGTAAGCGGAGTCGGCTTGCTGGTGTGGCCGCAGGCGGCGGGGTACACCGGTCAGTGAGCGTTGCTACAATGCGCAGTCCGCCTTCAACTGCCCGTTCCGTCTGTATGCAAACTCTCACCGTCGAGCTTGGCGACCGTTCTTATCCCATACACATTGGTGCGGGGCTGCTTGACCGCGCTGAGTTGATCCTGCCGTATCTACCGCAAAAACGCGTGGCCGTGGTCACCAATACAACGGTGGCGCCGCTCTATCTGGAGCGGCTCACCGCCACCTTGCAGGCCGCCGGCGTGACGGTGATGTCCATCGTGCTGCCTGACGGCGAAGCTTACAAAAACTGGGAGACGCTGAACCTGATTTTCGATGCGCTGCTGACCCAGCGCGCCGAGCGCAAGACGACCCTGATCGCGCTCGGCGGCGGCGTCATCGGCGACATGACCGGGTTTGCAGCGGCGAGCTACCAGCGCGGCGTGCCATTTATCCAGATTCCGACCACGCTGCTGTCGCAGGTCGATTCGTCGGTGGGGGGCAAGACCGGCATCAACCATCCGCTCGGCAAAAACATGGTCGGTGCGTTTTACCAGCCGCAGCTGGTGCTGGCCGATACCGATACGCTGAAAACGCTGCCTGCGCGCGAGTTGTCGGCGGGCCTCGCCGAGATCATCAAATACGGACTGATCTGGGATGTGGAATTCCTCGGCTGGCTGGAAGCCAATATGGACAAGCTGCGCGCGCTGGATGCGGTGGCGATCACCTACGCGATTCACCGCTCGTGCGAAATCAAGGCGCAGGTGGTGAGCCAGGACGAGCGCGAAGGCGGCATCCGCGCCATTCTCAATCTTGGCCACACCTTTGGCCACGCCATCGAAACCGGCATGGGCTACGGCAACTGGCTGCACGGCGAGGCGGTGGGCGCGGGCATGGTGATGGCGGCGGAGGCGTCGTTGCGCATGGGCTGGCTGAGCGAAGCGGACGTCGCGCGCACCCGCGCCTTGATTTGCGCGGCCGGGCTGCCGGACGTGGCGCCCGATCTGGGCGCGGACACCTGGCTCGATTACATGGGGCACGACAAGAAAGTCGAGTCCGGCAAGCTGCGGTTCGTGCTGCTAAAACGCCTGGGCGAAGCGGTGGTGACCGGCGACATGCCGGAGGCGACCCTGCGCGCCACGCTGGCGGCGTGTATCGGGAACAACGGTGACTAGAGAAATGGGCACAGTTGCGGCAGCCCCCGGCGTGCCGCACACTGACGCCGACCGCTTCGTCACTGACCTTGCCCGCCGGAATCCAATATGACCGAACCCGCCTCCTACGCCGCGCATTCCAGCCAGAGTCGCGGGCGAGCGCATCCCGAGGCCCCCGCGCATCCGCGCTCCGAATTTCAGCGTGACCGCGACCGCATCATTCACTCCACCGGCTTCCGGCGGCTGGAATACAAGACCCAAGTATTCGTCAATCACGAAGGCGACCTGTTCCGCACGCGGCTGACCCATAGCCTCGAAGTCGCGCAAATCGGCCGCACCATCGCCCGCCTGCTGGGTCTCAACGAAGATCTGGTCGAAGCCGTCGCGCTGGCGCACGACCTTGGCCACACGCCGTTCGGCCACGCCGGGCAGGATGCGCTCAACGCCTGCATGAAGGAACACGGCGGCTTCGAACACAACCTGCAATCGCTGCGGGTGGTCGACTTGCTGGAAGAGCGCTACGCCGAGTTCGACGGCCTCAACCTCACCTTCGAAGCGCGCGAGGGCATCCTCAAACATTGTTCGCTCGCCAATGCCGAAAAGCTCGGTGCGGTCGGGGAGCGCTTCCTCACCAAAACCCAGCCTTCGCTCGAAGCGCAAATCACCAATCTGGCCGACGAAATCGCCTACAACAATCACGACGTCGACGACGGGCTGCGGTCCGGACTCATCAGCATCGAGCAGTTGATGGACGTGCGGCTGTTTGCCCGCCACCACGACGAAGTGAAAGCCAAATACCCTGCGCTCAATGGCCGTCGCATCGTGACCGAAACCGTGCGGCGCATCATCAACGCGCTGATCCTTGATCTGGTCGCCACGACGCGCAGCAATATTGCCGGCAGCGCCGTCGAAAGCATCGCCGACGTGCGCGCTGCTGCCCCGCTGGCGGCGTTCAGCGAAACGCTGCTGGACGAGCACCGCGAACTGAAACGCTTTTTGCACCGGCATCTGTATCGCCACTACAAAGTTGCGCGCATGAGCGCCAAGGCGCAACGCATCATCAGCGACCTCTACACCGCGTTTATCGGCGACGCCCGCTTGCTGCCACCCGAGCACCAGGCGCGCGAATCGCTCGAAGGCGCGCGTGCCGTCGCCGATTACATCGCGGGGATGACCGACCGCTACGCCATGCGCGAGCATCGGCGCATTTTTGCGGTGGAAGAAATTTACAGCTGACAGCCGGTACGCGCGTCCTGCGTCAAACCCGCAGGAGCCGCCTGCGTATAATCGCGGCTGTCGTTTTCAATCCACACTTCCCATGCGCACCCTTATTTGCGGTTCCCTCGCCTTCGATTCGATCATGGTGTTCCAGGATCATTTCAAGAACCACATCCTGCCCGACAAGATCCACATGTTGAACGTGTCGTTCCTGGTGCCCGAAATGCGGCGCGAGTTCGGCGGTTGCGCGGGCAACATCGCCTACAACCTCAAATTGCTGGGCGGCGAACCGGTCATCATGGCGACGGTCGGTGACGATTTCGGCGCCTACGCAAGCCGGCTGGACGGCCTCGGTATTTCGCGCGAGTCGATCCGCCAGTTGCCCGGCAGCTTTACCGCGCAGGCCTTCATCACCACCGATCTGGCGGACAACCAGATCACCGCTTTCCATCCGGGTGCAATGAATTATTCGCACCAGAACGATGCTTCCAAAGCGTCTGAAATCGGTCTTGGCATCGTCTCGCCAGACGGCCGCGACGGCATGTTGAATCACTGCCGCCAGTTCCACGCGGCGGGCATCCCCTTCGTGTTCGATCCCGGTCAGGGCATGCCGCTGTTTTCCGGCGCCGAGTTGCTGGAAATGGTCGAGCTGGCGGATTACGTCACCCTCAACGACTACGAAGCCGAGCTGTTGCTGGCGCGTACCGAACTGTCGGTCGAGGCGCTGGCTGCCAAGGTGAAATGCCTGGTCATCACGCGCGGCGAAGCGGGCGCGCGGCTGTATGTGGGCGGCCAGGTGCTGGAGATTCCGGTGGTGCAGGCCACGCAAGTGCTCGACCCCACCGGCTGCGGCGACGCCTTCCGCGCAGGCCTGCTGTATGGCATCGCACAGGGACTCGATCTGGAAACCAGTGGCCAGTTGGCCAGCGTGATGGGCGCGATCAAGATCGAGCATCGTGGCGGACAGAACCACCAGCCCACCCGCGATGACATTGCTGCGCGGCTCAAATCGGCATTCGGGAAAACGCTTTAAGCGGGCGCGGTTCCGGCCTTGCAGGCGGGCCAGGTGCGCCCGCTGCGGGCAATCTGCAAGGTCATCATTCTGCAATTCGGGCGTCACACCGGATTAACAGAGACTCCCTAAGCTGGGCGCCTTCCAGTCATGAGAGTGCACCATGCTCGAGATCAGCAGCGAGTCGCCCGCGCAATCCAGCCCCATCCAATCCGGCCGGGTCCAACCCCGGTCTGTAAGCCGCTATCACGTTTCGCTGGCGGTAGACGACAACGAAATCCGCGAGGCGCAACGCTTGCGCTACCAGGTGTTTGCCGGCGAAATGGGCGCGCGTTTGGCGACTGTTTTGCCGGGACACGATATCGATTTATACGACCCGTATTGCGATCATCTGCTGGTGCGCGATCTCGCCAGCGGCGAGGTGGTCGGCACCTATCGCATCCTGCCGCCCGACGCCGCCAAGCGCATCGGCAGCTACTACTCCGAACAGGAGTTCGATCTCACCCGGCTGAACTGCCTGCGTCCGCGCATGGCCGAACTGGGGCGATCCTGCGTGCATCGCGATCACCGCAGCGGCGGCGTGATCGCCCGCTTGTGGATGGGGCTGGCCGAATACATGACACGTTACGGTTATGAACATATTGTCGGTTGCGCCAGCATCAGCCTGGCCGACGGCGGTCACCTCGCCGCCAGCGTATATCGCCAGCTCAGCGCAACGCATCTGGCGCCGCTCGAGTGGCATGCAACGCCGCGCGATC
The DNA here is from genome assembly GCA_012274165.1 of Thiobacillaceae bacterium. Lineage (GTDB taxonomy): Bacteria > Pseudomonadota > Gammaproteobacteria > Burkholderiales > Thiobacillaceae > Thiobacillus. The sequence continues at coordinate 2,025 of JAAPAA010000228.1, read as the reverse complement.
GCCTGCCGCTCGAGTCGCTCGACGATGGCCAGATAGCGCCGCTGCCGCCGCTGATCAAGGGCTATACCCGTTCGGGTGGCATGATCTGCGGCGAACCGGCGTGGGATCCGGACTTCAACAGCGCCGACCTGCTGATGCTGTTGCCGATGGCGCAACTCAACCGCAGCTATGCCCGTCGCTTCGGCGTGTGATTCTGGCAAGCGGATTCTGCCCGGCGCGTTTTACAATGCACGGGTGATCCTCGCCCGCCTGCCTGCACCCCTGCGCCGCTTCATTCGCATCAGCCTGCTGATGCTGCACCTCGTCTGGGGGATGGCGCTCGCCACGCTGGCGTTTCCCCTGTTCAGCACCGCACAACGCGATCGCGCCATCACGGCGTGGGCGCGATTGCTGCTGCGCGTGCTCGGCATCCGCCTGCAGGCGGACACCCCGCCCACGCTGCCGGATGGCGCGCTGCTGGTGTGCAATCACGTGTCGTGGCTGGATCTTTATCTGATTCACGCCGCCCGGCGGGTGCATTTCGTGTCGAAAGCGGAAGTGCGGGGATGGCCGGTGGCGGGCTGGCTGGCGCACAAGACCGGCACCCTGTTTATCGAACGCGGCCGCCGCGCGGACACGGCGCGCATCAATTCCGAAATGCGTGCGTTGTTGCAGTCGGGCGCCTGGGTGGCGGTGTTTCCCGAAGGCACCACCAGCGACGGGCGCGGATTGCGGCGCTTCATGCCGTCGTTGTTGCAGCCCGCAGTTGAACTGAATTGCCCGATTGTGCCGGCGGCCCTGCGTTACCGTACGCTGGATCACGCCTACAGCGCCGTGCCCGCCTACATCGGCGACATCAGCATGTGGCAGAGCCTGAAACGGATCGTCAGCGAACCCGGCCTGATCGCCGAACTGCACTTCGCTGCGCCGATCGTGCCGAACGGTCACCGGCGCGAACTGGCTGCGCAGGCGGAAGCCGCCACCGCTAGGCTTTTGGGCGTCGCACCTGCGGACACTTCACCGCAAACACCTGCCGATCTTCCAGCCTGACCGCGGTCAAGCGATTGCCCCACAGGCAACCGGTATCGAGCGCGATCAAATCCGCGTTGTTGACCAATCCGAGCGTCGACCAGTGGCCGATGATGAAGGTCGTGCCGGCGCTTTTACGCCCCGGCACCTCGAACCAGGGCAGCCAGCCCGCCGGCTGCAGGCCGGGCGCGCACTTGTGCTGGAACTCGATTTCGCCCTCAATCGTGCAGTAGCGCAGCCGGGTAAAGGTGTTGACGATGCCGCGCAGACGTTCGATGCCGGTCAGGCTTTCGTCCCACAGCGTCGGCGTGTTGCCGTACATCCGCTCGAAGAACGCCCGATAATCCGGGCCTTGCAGCACGGCCTCCGCTTCGTGCGCATAGCGCATCGCGTCGTCAACCGTCCAGCCGGGCAGCACGCCCGCATGCACCATCAGAAAACCGCCGTCGCGCCAGGCCAGCTTTTGCTGGCGCAGCCAGTGCATCAGTTCGTCGCGATCCGGCGCCGCCAGCACCGCTTCGAGCGTGTCGCTCTTGTGGATGCGGCCATAGCCTTCGGCCAGCGCCAGCAGGTGCATATCGTGATTGCCCAGCACCGAAATCGCGGCATCGCCCAGCGATTTGAGGAAGCGCAGCACGCCCAGCGAATCCGGCCCGCGATTGACCAGATCGCCGGCCAGCCATAGCCGGTCTGCCGTCGCGTCGAATCGGATCTTGTCCAGCAGCCGCAGCAGCGAATCGTGGCAGCCCTGAAGATCGCCAATGGCATAGGTAGACATATAAAATACGGTTTCTGGTGCTGGGTTGTTTACAGCCTGACATCATAGCGCCCCCGCCTGAACCCCACGTGACACCCCTGCGATGAAACCCCTGATCCGTCTGTTTTTCAAAACCCTGCGTGTAGTCCTCACCCCATTCATGCTGGCGTGGTTCTGGCTCACCCGCCCCAAGGGCATCGTGCGTCCCGCTGCCGAGCAGCAGGCCGTCGATGCGCGCACCCGTAATCTGGCGCTGTACC
>JAAPAA010000023.1 GCA_012274165.1 Thiobacillaceae bacterium | reverse complement strand
GCCGAGGACCGGGCGGCGATCGCGCCGCTGGTCAAGCTGTTGGAAGGCCTGCCGCTTGCGATCGAGCTGGCCGCGGCCCGCGTGCGGGTGATGCCGCCGCGCACGCTGCTGCTGCGCATGAGCGAGCGCTTCAAGCTGCTGGCCTCGAGCGGCGGACGCGTCGACCGCCAGGCCACGTTGCGCGCCGTGTTCGATTGGTCGTGGGAGCTGTTGTCGCTGCCCGAGAAGGCGGCGCTGGCGCAACTCTCGGTGTTCGAGGGCGGTTTTGCGCTGGAGGCGGTCGAGCAGGTGCTGGACCTGTCGGCCTGCGAGAACGCGCCATGGCTGCTGGACGCACTGCAGTCCCTGGTGCAGAAATCACTTGTGCGCCAGGTCGAAGATGACCGCTTCGACCTGCTGGTGAGCGTCAAGGAGTACGCCGCCGAGCACCTGCAGGCCGAAGGGCGTTACTTCGGCAGCGGGCCCGACGCGAAGGCGGCGGCTCAGGTGCGGCATGTCGCATGGTTCGCCGCGCTCGGGCCCGAACGCTCCATCGAAGGCAACTGTGCCGACCTGCAGAACCTGGTGAGGGCGTGCCGTCGCGCGGTGAGGCTCGGCGATGGCGACTCGGCCGCCGGCGCGCTGGAGGGTGCCTGGGCGGCACTGAACCTGCGCGGTCCTTTCGAGACCGGTGTTGCATTGGCCGAATCGGTCTGTGCCATGCCGCGGCTGAGCGACCGTGCTTCGGCACGAGCCCTGTCGGAACTCGCGCATGCGTCGGCGGCCTGCGGGCGTCTGGAGCCGGCGAGCGCGCTGTATGACAGGGCGCTGGCTTCGGCGCGCGCCGCGGGCGATCGGCGCTGTGAGACCCAGGTGAGGCTTCGGCTCGGATCGCTGCTCGAAAACAAGGGCCAATTCGAGCACGCGCGGGCCCACTATGCGGAAACGGTGCGGATGGCGCAGGAAATTGGCGACCGGCAGCTCGAATGTTCGGCGATCAATGGCCTGGGCAACCTGGATTTCGCAGAAGGTCGCATGGGCGTGGCATTGCTGCACTACGAGCGAGCGCTGGTCCTGGCGCGCGAGATGGGTGATCGACGCATGCAAGGCAAGCTGCTCGGGAACCTCGGTAACGCCTATTACGAACTTGGGCGTCTGGAAGAAGCACGAGTCCATTACGAAGAAGTGCTGGCGATCGCTCGCGAGATCGGCCATCGCCAGCTCGAAGGCAATACCTTGTGCAACCTGGGCCTGCTGCAGATTGTGCAGGGTCGCCTCGACGAAGCCGAAGCAGCGGCGAAAGCTGCTCTCGCCCTCGCGCGCGAGCTCGGCTACGTACGGCTCGAAGGCGTCGTGCTGTGCAATCTCGGCATCGTGCTCGACCGCTTGGGCCGACCCGACGAGGCGCTGGCACGGTTCGAGGCGGCGTTGCGCATCGCGCGCGCGCTGGGCGACTCACGCTACGAAGGGCAGTTCCTGGGCTACCTCGGGCTGCTGCAAGCCCGGCAGGGCAGACACGTCGAAGCGCGGCGCAATCTCGATTCGGGCGAAGCTCTGCTGCGCGCGGCTTCAGACCCCTTCGGACTCGGTGTGTTGATGGCCGGCCGCGCCGAGGCCCACTACCTGGCCGGCGATGGGGCCGCTGCTACCGCGTCACTCGCGGTAGCAGCGGCCTTGGCAGCCCAGGTGGGCGCCGGGCCGGCCTCCGAGATCAGCCTTGCACTGGCACGCGCGTCTGCGCTGATCGAGGCGGCCTGAGGCAATCCGCCGTTCTCGGCACCAGAGATACTGACTGGCTCACTGGTTGAGGATGATGGGGTCCAACAGTGGACACGCGACCCCATTGGAGTCCCTTACCACGAGAACAGCGTACGGGATCGGGCCATGTACTGTGTGATCGTCGTGCATGACGAACATCTTGCCGTTTCCGATGACGCCGGGATCCGGTTTGATGCCTGAATCACTTGGACCTTTGATGCGGATCCCGTCGTGAGGAAAGTGGTAGCCAGTGCCGTCCGTGGCCTTGATCGTCCACTTGATGACGTTATTGCTTGGGGGAACGGGGATCGGATCGGGGAACGGTGACACTACGCAGTTGTTCACGTTGACGTCGACCCTGCAATCGGCCCCCTGACATCCGGCAAATGAGCTGGCTTCTGGATTTGCCAGTCCCGCGCTGCCGCAAGCGGCGATCAAGAGGCTACAGGTCGTCACGAGAACAAGCACGAACCGTGGCAGTTGGCGAATTGTTGTTAGAGCCATGTTGTCTCCTTGCGTTGAGGAACCGATACGGTGCGGAATGCGCCGAGCTGAGCGACAAATGAAGCTGAGCCGCTGGCGATGGTATGCGTGGTGCCATGGGAGGTCAACTAAGCTCTTGCACGACGCTTCGACAGACAAAGACCCTCGGGACGCCATGCCTCCTAGAATGGCCGCGAGAAGGGCTTCGTCGCATCTATCGCTCGGGGTAGCCACCTGACAGGATTTCTGGATGACGTGGAAAGCACACTCCGCAGGCCGGCTAACCGTCGGACTCGGCCTCCTGTTCGCCCTGAACGCGTGCGGCGGCGGCGGCACGACCCCGACCGCACCAGCGCCAGCGCCGGCACCAGCACCGCCCAACAGCGTCACGCTGACCCCGGTCGTTTCCGGCCTGTCCAGCCCGGTCGATTTGCAAGCAACGGACGACAGCACCGGACGATTGTTTGTTGTCGAGCAGGCCGGGACGATTCGTATCCTGCAAGCCGGAGCCTTGCTGACAACACCGTTCCTCGACATTCGGTCACGTGTGACCTTCAGCGGGGAGATGGGCCTGCTGGGCGTCGCCTTCCACCCGGCATTTGCGCAGAACCGGCGCTTCTACGTGAACTACGTGCGCACGCTCGGCACCGGACAGATTCAGAGCGTGATTGCCGAATATCAGGTATCGGCTGCGGACGGCAATCATGCGGACGCGGCCAGCGAGCGCATTCTGCTGACCGTGAATCAGCCCTTCACCAACCACAAAGGAGGTCAACTGGCCTTCGGCCCGGACCAGTTCCTCTACATCGGCCTGGGCGATGGCGGCAGCGGCGGCGATCCGCAGGGCAACGGCCAGAATCTGCAAACCTGGCTGGGCAAGATGCTGCGCATCGATGTCGATCACACCGCCGGCGCACTGCCTTACGCCATTCCCGCGGACAATCCTTTTGTTGCCGGCGCAGGCTTGCCGGAGATCTGGGCCTATGGCCTGCGCAATCCATTCCGTTTCTCTTTCGATACGGCAACAGGACGGCTGTTCGTTGGCGATGTCGGGCAGGACTTGTATGAGGAAATCGACATCCTGCAAAAAGGCGGGAACTACGGCTGGAACGTC
>JAAPAA010000227.1 GCA_012274165.1 Thiobacillaceae bacterium | reverse complement strand
CTCAAACGGGCACACTGTCCAGTTTCGCGACATGCGTGCGAAGGCTGCGACTGACACGGGCGACCTAACGCACTCTCAGAAGCTCCTGGCGCACAAAAACCGCGACATGACCGAGCGCTATGTCAAGGCACGGATCGGCGAACGCGTAGCGATTGGAAAGTAGCGCGTGCGCTGCGCTTGATCGACGCGATGTCCATTGAGAGGTTTCTCTTGGGCGCGGAAACAGCGTACTCAGTCGTCGCTGCCGTCTTTGGGAATACCTGTCTTGCTCTCGCCAAAGACGACGAACGCAAGCGGGAACGGCACGTCCGTCCATTCCTTCGGATGAGACCAGGCCTGGCTCTCCTGATCACGCAGCACCTTCACCACGGAGAAATAGTCGATGGTGAACATGCCATGCAGGAAAACGCGTTTCTTGTCCATCTTGCCGCTGGACTGCACGCTCTTCAGCCAATCATCAGCCCAGGTGCCGTCGAAGGCATAGAGTTTGAGTGTGGTGCGACTGCCGCCGTCGAGACTCACCCTGGCAATCGCGGTGCGCCCCCCGCCCGGCAGTGACTTGATCCACTTTGGCTCAACAAACCCCACCTCGGTGACGGCGAAGTTGCCGCACTTGGTGCTGCGCGTTTGCAGAAATTCATACATGCCATCTTCGAATCTAACCTTGAGCTCGAATCCGTCCACGCACTCTTTGGCCGAGGCCGGCTTGATTGCGGCCATACCTGGGAAAACGGTGAGCATGTCGCGAAAAGATATTGTCTCGGTGCCGCAGGTGAGCTCGAGCAGCGGATGTAGCTCGAACACGTGGTTGGGGTTTGCCGGCAGCGCGGCGCCAGCGGCATGTTCGGTGTAGATCCGAGGAAAGCCTGTGGCCGTACATTCCTTGCCGATGACGATCTGCTCGAACATCGCGCCCCAACCCTTCGATTTCCATTTGCCCTTGGGGGCGAATTTGCACAGGTTGGGCGGCTCGGCAACGATGCTCTCAGGGTCCCCTGGGTTAGTGCCAGGCGAAGTGCCCGCGATGTGCATTTCGCAGTCCTTAGCGAGCTGGTGCACATTGGCCGTGCGGTGCTCGCCAACAAAGGGAATCGAAATTGTCGCGCCCGACTTCCCAAGCAACTGCATGTACGACTCGGAGACTCGAAAATCAGGCGGGGAATCCGCAGCCGCGGAGCGGCCGACCCAAACGAGGAAGAAGACGAAGAATAAGCGCGCGATCTGCATAAGCCCTCCATTAGCCAAAGGTCGGGGCATGCGTGCGCCGCAACTGCGTGCCCCTCCCTGATTGCAGCTGCGTCGTACTTCTTATGCAGTGCATTGTAGGGAAAAACGGAGGGCGTGCATAGCCACGGCCGCTCCCGACTACGCGCGTAGAACTGGGCCACCGCTGTTTTCAAATGCCCGCGCGACGACTTCAGCGCTTGGCGCGTGACGTTGATTCACGATGGAGAAGATTTTGACGAACTCGGCAACAATGCCGCGCGGCTACGGACGTTCCTCTACCGCTGACATCAGAACTAAGATGCGGGCCTACAGGCGAGCGACGAAACCACGGCCGCGCGGCGAGCGCCCCCGCGTGCCGTAGGCGCACCTAGCTGGAAGTGAACAAGCGCGCGTAGCGCGTATCGGCAATATGCGCTGGCCGATCAGGCGTGCCTGGTCGGCGGTATCGAGGGGCGCCAACCCTGCGCGGCGGGGATTGGCTTTAGCCAGTCCCCTGAAGGATCCAGCGAAGCGTGGAAGCGCCGATCAACAAGGGCGTGTGCGACTCTGCCCCTTCCCTGCCGCGCCCTTGCGAAAACACCGTCTCGACACCATGTATGAGGGGTCAACACGGAACTCTGATGGCCTACAAAAAAGACCCCTCCTGGAAGAGCTACGAAGAAATCGCAGCCTTCGTCCTGAACCAGTGCGCCCATGAATTCGGGCTCGATAGCGTTGAGGGCAAGCAAAGTGTTGCCGGCAAGAGCGGAACGGACTGGGAGGTGGATGCTCTTGGATGGGCAGATGGCGGCACCGCCCATTTCTTGATCGAATGCAAGAAGCACAAGGACACGGCCATCAGCCAGGCAATCACGGGCTCGCTTGCCTTTCAGATCCTGGACACAGACGCGAAGGGCGGCTTTTTGGTCTCGCCACAGGGGCTCCAGAAGGGCGCCAAGAAGATTGCCGCCGCCAGCGGCATCCAGGAGATCAAGCTCGATCCGAGATCGACCACTTCTGCTTACTTTGGAGAGTGGCTGGGCAAGCTGCGCGTCGGCTTCACTGAGGAGGCGGGAATCCAGATTTCGGAGCACCTGTCGATCCACGCGATCGACAAGGACGGCAAGAAGACGGAGCTCTACGATTCCGACAAAAGCCCCTGACACGGCTGGGTTTGGCCCCCTGAGCCACCGGAAGGCTCTGCGGGTTGAAAATCACGCGCAGACTGTATATATATACAGTATCATCCGTCCGTGAACGAAATGACCCCAACCCAATGGATAGCGAAGTGCGCCGAGCGCCTTCACGAACGTTGGATGACGGTCGACCAAGCGCAGCTTGAAGAAGCTGCGGTGGTGATCTGGAACGACGCGCAACTGCGCGCGCTGCCTCCGGATGAAGCAGCGGCCAAGTGGCTGAGCCCTATTGCCACTCCCATGCAATGACGCTGTCCCTCGTGGATACGTATCCACAAGCACGGCCCATTGCTAGGCGACTGTGCGGCGAACCGTACGACTTGCGAAACACCCCATTGAGGGCACCCTCCGGCTGCTCTACTATCTACTATTCACCGCGAGTGCAGACGTCTGCACAAATTCCTCACTGGAT
>JAAPAA010000022.1 GCA_012274165.1 Thiobacillaceae bacterium | reverse complement strand
ATGGACTGCGGCGCCTGCCACGCATCGGGAGGATCACCGGCAGCACGGCCGGCCACCGGCTGGGCCTTCGATCCAAGCGCGGCGCGCGATGTGAAGCTGAACGTGCTTGCCATTCACGATCAGCATCAGGCCGCTAACGCCAAGTACCGCGATGCGCTCGCGGCACGCGGTTATGACGCCGCTGGTTTGCGCGCAACCTCGCTGGCGGGAAAACCGATTCTATGCGCGCAGTGCCATCCATCCAATGCCCTGCCCGGACTCGGCATCACATCGATCCAGCCTCTCACGACGGCGATCCACAGCCGGCACAGCGACGTGGTCGACCCAACCAACGGGCTCACGCTCGAAGCAGTTGCAAACCGCGGCTCGTGCTATCGCTGCCATCCCGGAGCGGAGACCAAGTGTCTTCGCGGGTCCATGGGTGCAGCGGTGAATGGCGATGCGAGCTTCGCGATGCAGTGCCAGAGCTGCCACGGCTCGATGTCGGATGTCGGCGCAAGTGCGCGCACGGGCTGGCTGCAGGAACCGAACTGCCAGAACTGCCACACGGGGACGGCAACGGCGAATGCAGGAGCGATCCGCTACACAACTGCATTCAGCTCTCCCGGGGCGCTGCGGACGAGCGCAAACGACACATTCGCGACGAATCCAAATACGCCGGCAGCAGGCTTTTCCCTTTACCGCTTCTCGGCCGGTCATGGCGGGCTTCAGTGCGAAGCGTGCCATGGCTCGACCCACGCCGAATTCGCCACCACCGAAGCGAATGACAACGTGCAGAGCATCCAGTTGCAGGGTCACGCTGGCTTGCTTGCGGAGTGCGAGGCATGTCACACGACGGTGCCAACGACCACGAGCGGAGGGCCGCATGGTCTTCATCCGCTCGGTGCAGCGTGGGTCAGCCGTCACGGCGACATCGCCGAAAACTCGAGTGCAGCCTGCCGTGCGTGCCATGGAGCTGACAATCGCGGAACGGTCCTCTCGCGCGCGCAGGGCGCACGGAGTTTGTCCACGAAGTTCGGCACGAAGAATTTCTGGCGCGGATTCCAGGTCGGCTGCTATGCCTGCCACAACGGGCCATCGAGCGAATCGGCAACACAGAATCACGCACCGATCGCGAGCGACGCCAGCGTCTCCGCAAACGCCGGTTCGACCGCAGTCGTTGCGCTCCGCGCCACCGATGCTGATTCCAATCCGCTGGCTCTGCGCGTTGTCTCGCGTCCATCTCACGGCCGCGCAGGCATCGCCGGCACCACCGCGACCTACATTCCGGACAGCGGTTTCACGGGCACGGACACATTCACATTCGCCGCGTGGGACGGGTCCATCGATTCGAACCTCGGCACCGTGACGGTGACAGTCGCGGCATCCACGCCGGACCCGCGCGTGACCGTGACGAAGTCCGGCAGCGGCAGTGGTCTGGTCACCAGCACCCCATCCGCGATCAATTGCGGAACGACTTGCAGCGGAGGCTTCCACTCTGGCTCCGTCGTGACTCTCTTCGCCCAACCCGACTCCGACGCGCGTTTCGACGGATGGGGCGGGCCATGCGTCGGCGCCGGAACGTGCGTTTTCACCATCAACGCCGATAGCAGCGTCAGCGCACTCTTCACCTACACACCGACGCTGTACACGCTGACGGCCACCTTGAACGGAACTGGACGCGGCGTGGTCAAGAGTGCACCGGCGGGGATCGACTGCGGCGAAAAATGCTCCGCCTCATTCAATCTCGGCACCGCCGTGACGCTCATCGCCACGCCGGAAGGCTCGTCGGCGTTCATGGGTTGGAGCGGCGCATGTTCGGGCAGCGGCCCTTGCGTCGTGCCGATGACGCAGCAACGGGCCGTGACGGCGACGTTCGCGAGGGTCGGGCGCCGCCCGGGGGCGCGCTGACCCCATACGGCCGAGACCGCGGACGGAGATGGCCCGCGGTCTCGATGTCTTGGGTGACCGCGGTCACGTGGGGTCGTGTTCTTTGTCGTCGGTGCGCCTGCTCGGAAAATTAACTGAGCAGGCCTAAGACGTCACCGGGGCGGTGCTCCCACACCCAATCGATTCCGGCTGTCGCTTCGTATTGAAGGTAGTTGCGATCAAAGTAACCACAAAGGAAAAGGACGAGTTTCAGATCCTCGCCATATTTTGCTCTGAGGTTCCTGAACTTATCCGCCTCTTCCTTCCGCCGCTTGTTCACGTTCGTAAAATCGCCAGCGGCTTTGAGCTCCACGATGATCGGTATTCGGTTGCCACGGAGCTGCTTGGGCTGGACGACCAGATCGACCGCGACGATGGCAGCATTTGACGGCACGTTCACTCCGAAGGCGTATGTCCCCGCCTCCATGAGGCTAATCGGAAGTCCCGGAACAAGAGCCTGCTGCTTGTAACCAGCTTTCGAAAGCAGGGTCGCCAGAATGTCACGCTGCCGTGCTTGATGCGCATTTCTGATGATCGGATTAGCCAACGAGAAACAAAGGCGATCCGCCACGACGAAGGCGGCTAGTTCCCGCTCATTGTCGGTCGGCAAACGCTTCTCGGTTCGCCACAAGAACACTTCGAGATCCAGCAAGGGTTCGATGACGTCGCAGATTTGTTTCAAGCTCTCGGTCAGTAGAGGACTCCGCGGCAGGTGTCCTGTTTCAAGACGCTCGACAAGATTCTTGCCCACCCCCGCCAGGCCGATTAGCCGGTCACGAGCCAGCGGTGGCGTCGTGGCCATACGAAGTACCTGAACGACCGCAGGAT
>JAAPAA010000226.1 GCA_012274165.1 Thiobacillaceae bacterium | reverse complement strand
GCTGCGCGTGTCGTCAGCGATGTAGGCGCCGCCGTTGTCGCTGAGGAATTCCAGCGTGTGATCCACTGGGATCGCCTCGACGTCGCCGAAGCGCTTTTCCACCGCCTCGATCAGCATCTCGCGCACCGGCTCGCCCGGCAGGCCCTTGCCCTCCCAGGCCCGCCAGGCCATGACCTCGCGGTCACAGCAGTCCTTGGCGAACGTCGCCGTCACGGTCTGACCGGTATCGCACTTGATCTCGAAGCCGTCCGAGCACCAGCGCAGGTCACTGCGCTGCACGGCGACCTTGCCCTCATGGGGACGGTTCGATTGCCGCCGGCGCGGCGCCTTGGGCAGCAGCAAGCCGTTGCCGGCCATGACGCGGTAAACCCGCTTGGGGTTCACCCGCGGGGCGCCCGCCCCAGCGCGTTTGCGGTTGACCAGAGCGCACGCACGGCGGTAGCCATAGCTGGGCAGCTGAGCAATCTGCTCGCGAATGTCGGTCAGCAGATCTGCGTCGTCTACGGGCGTGCGTTCAGTTCGGCCGTCGCCCCAGGACGCAGGACGACTCTTGAGATCATGCAGATGCGAGCGCGCCAGCCCCAGGACCCGGCAGACCGACTTCACTGGTCGTCCCCGGGCAACAAGGGCGAGCGCGCAATCCACTTTTTTTCGGCGGCGTACTCCACGGCCTCCTTGAGGATCTCGTTCTCCAGGGTCTTCTTGCCCAGCACCCGCTGCAGCTTGGCGATCTCGGCACGGGCAGCTGCCAGCTCGGAAGCCGGAACCACAGCCTCGCCGGCCGAGACAGCCGTCAACGCTCCCTGGCGGTCGAGCTTTCTCCACTGGAACAACAAGCTGGCAGAAACACCTTCCTGGCGAGCCACCAGCGACACGCTCATGCCCGGCTCATAGGTGCGCCGCACCAGTGCTGCCTTCTCGGCAGGGGACCAGCGCCTGCGGCGCTGGTCTTTCAGAATGACTTCAACCGAGTCCTTAACCCTAGTCGTATTCACAGTCGTACTCCTATCCGTAAAGATAAGCGATAGACCGTGTCCGGGGTTTCAGGGGGCTACATCATTCGGGGCCAAGACCGAACTCCCGTAATCGATGCCGGCGTCGCGCCGAGTGATCAGCTGGAGACGCCTAATCGTCTTTTAGAATATCTGCGGGAGCGGTCCCCCCCGTCGCCCGGTGGCATTGGTGATAAAGCTTAAGCCAGTAGTCGCGCTTCTTTCTGTCACTGCTTGCCTCGTGGAATGCGATCTTCTCCATCAAGTCCAGAGTTACCCGATATCGTGAATCCGCGGTCTGAGTGTTGACCGTTCCTGCGATGGTCTTTGAATCCGACATTTAGCCCCTTTGTTGATAGTAGTCTGATCTACGCCCAGCTCGACGGCGGGCGCCGCAATAGTAGCCTTCCCGAATGCTCCGGACGATAGGGTTAGCCCTCAAACTGTACTGGGCTGAGGAAGATTGGCTTCGAATGTTTTTTCAAGGGCCCCTCGATGTGGTGGAACACATCGGCGCGGGCGTCTTCGCGGATGCGATAGACCTTGCGACTCAGTAGCTCAGTCTTCAGCGAAGAGAAGACTAGATCTTGGACATGGGTCGGCATGGCTCCCCATCCTGCAGCCTTGCATAGGCGGTAACAGCCGCATCAACGGCGTCCTTCAGGCCGAGCTGACTTCGCCTGTCTTGGTCGCTTCGCCCAGCAAGCGAAGCATGTACTGACCGTAGCCGTTCTTGGCCATCCGCCGGGCGAGCTGTTCGAATTGTCCCGTGGTGATAAAGCCATTGCGCCAGCCGATCTCCTCCAGGCACGCGATCTTCAGGCCTTGCCGTTGCTCCAGCGTAGCGATGAACTGGCTTGCCTGCAACAGACTTTCGTGGCTCTCCGTGTCCAGCCAGGCGTAGCCTCGCTTCATGATCTGGACATTGAGTTCACCATATTCCAGGTAGATCTGGTTGACCGCGGTGATCTCCAGTTCACCGCGGGCGCTGGGCTTGATGGCCTTGGCGATTTCCACCACTCGGTGGTCGTAGAAATACAAGCCTGTGACGGCGTAGCTGCTTTTCGGCTTGGTGGGCTTTTCCTCGATGCTGCTGGCTTTTCCGGCCTGGTCGAAAGCGACCACGCCGTACCGCGCCGGGTCGTTGACATGATATGCAAAGACCGTGGCGCCGCTGGTTTGTTGGTTGGCCACGGTGAGTAGGCTCTGGAAGTTGTGGCCATGGAAGATGTTATCCCCCAACACGAGGGCGCTGGAGCCGCCGCCAATAAACCGCTCGCCGATGCTGAACGCCTGCGCCAGTCCTTCGGGGCTGGGCTGCACGGCGTATTGCAGCTCGATGCCCCATTGGCTGCCGTCGCCCAGGAGCTGCTGGAAGCGTGGCGTGTCCTGCGGCGTGCTGATGATCAGAACGTCTCTTATTCCCGCCAGCATCAGCGTGCTCAGTGGGTAATAGATCATCGGCTTGTCATAGACCGGCAGCAGCTGCTTGCTGATCGCCAGCGTGGCCGGGTGCAGACGAGTCCCGGACCCACCGGCCAGAATGATTCCTTTGCGTTTCGCACTCATCAAGTGCCCTTCGTTTCGATGTGAGTGGCAATTGTCCAACTGTTCTTCCCGCGATACCCGTCAGGGGATGCGGCCGTGCGCACGCAGCAACTCGATCAGCTGGTTCGCCGCTTCGTCGGCGCTGATCCGGTCCGTATGCAGCCGCAACTCAGGCGCCGCGGGGACCTCGTAACGTGAATCGACTCCGGTGAAGTTCTTGAGTTCCCCGCGCCGAGCCTTCTTGTACAAGCCCTTGACATCCCGCTCTTCCGCCAGTGTAAGGGGCAGGTCCACATGGATTTCCAGAAACTCATCCCGCTCCACCAGCGCCCGCGCCATATCCCGCTCGGCCTGAAAGGGCGAGATAAAGGCCGTCAGCACGATTAAGCCGGCGTCCACCATCAACTTGGCCACCTCACCCACCCGCCGGATGTTTTCGACGCGGTCCGCGTCGGTAAACCCCAGGTCCTTGTTCAGGCCGTGGCGAACGTTGTCCCCATCGAGCAGGTAGGTGCGGTGCCCCATCGCATGCAGCTTCTTCTCCAACAAGTTGGCGACGGTCGATTTTCCAGAACCCGACAGTCCGGTAAACCACACCACGCACGATTTCTGCCGGTTGAGCGCGTTGCGCGCCGACTTGTTCACGTCCATGTGCTGCACGTGAATGTTCTGGCTGCGGCGTAGCGCGAAGTGGATCATGCCTGCGGCGACAGTGGCGTTGCTGAGTCGATCCACCAGGATGTAGCCGCCGGTGTCGCGGTTGTCCTTGTAAGGGTCGAACCCGATCGCACGGTCCAGATTCAACGTGCATACGCCGATCGCGTTCAACGACAGCGTCTTGACCGCCACATGCTCCAGCGTATTGACGTTGACTTGATACTTGATGTCCATGATCGAAGCGGTCACTGTCTGCGTGGCCATCTTCAGCAGAAAGCTGCGCCCGGGCAACAGGGGCTCTTCGTGCATCCACACCACCGTGGTCTCGAACTGGTCGGCTACGCCCGCCGCGGCGTCCGCCTGCGAGATCAGGTCGCCCCGCGATATGTCCACCTCGTCGGCTAGCGTGAGGGTCACCGATTGGCCCGCTACCGCCTCGGGCAGATCGCCGTCGAACGTGACAATGCGCGTCACCGCACTTTCCTTGCCCGAAGGCTGAATGCGGATCTTGTCGCCGGGGCTGATCTTTCCTCCAACGACCGTCCCCGAGAAGCCGCGGAAGTCCAGGTCGGGACGGTTCACCCACTGCACCGGCATCCGAAACGGCCCGCGCTGCGCTCGCTCTTCATCCACCTCCACGGTTTCCAGGTACCCCATCAGCGTCGTGCCTCGATACCAGGGAGTTCTGTCGCTCGGGGCCGTGATGTTGTCACCCTTGAAGGCCGACACCGGAATAAACGACAAGTGCTCCAATCCAAGCTGTTTCGCGAAAACTGAATATTCGTCCACGATGCGATTGAAGGTATTTTCGCTGTAATCCACCAAATCCATCTTGTTGATTGCCACGACCACGTGCCGAATTCCCAGCAGCGACACCAGATAGCTGTGGCGGCGCGTCTGCACCAATACGCCTTTGCGCGCGTCGACCATCAACACCGCGGCATCGGCGGTGGAAGCGCCGGTCACCATGTTTCGCGTGTACTGCTCGTGGCCGGGGGTGTCCGCCACGATGAACTTGCGCCGCTCCGTCGAGAAGAAGCGGTACGCCACGTCGATCGTGATGCCCTGCTCGCGCTCGGCCGCGAGACCATCGACCAGCAAGGCAAAGTCCAGGCTCTCGCCCTGGGTTCCCCACTTGCGCGAGTCGGCTTCCATGGCCGCGATGTGGTCTTCGAACAGCATCTTCGAGTCGTACAGGAGCCGGCCGATCAGGGTGCTCTTGCCGTCGTCCACGCTGCCGCAGGTGATGAATCGCAGC
>JAAPAA010000225.1 GCA_012274165.1 Thiobacillaceae bacterium | reverse complement strand
GCGCCGACTCCATCGCATCCTGCAGTGCGTCGCGCACTACTGCGGGTACCGCGTCGCCGATCGCCTTGAAGGTCGACATCAGCTGGTATCCGATGGGGGCAGTCTTTCGCGCATACCGCCTCATTTCCGAACGATGCTTGATGAGCCTTTCGAGTGTCCGGTTTTCGGCGTCGAATTTGAGAATACGTAGAGCCGGTATGGGTCGAGTCGCGACGGGCGCGGTGTCGAGCAGCGGTCATTCGATTCAATTCAAGTGCGAATGACAGCAAAGGAGCACCGATCTCGTGGACTCTTGGCGGCCACTTCCAGTCACTCGCGACAGTCCGCTTTCGAGCACGGAAATCAGATTGAAGCGAGCAACTTTGCGAAGAGCCTGCACCCCAAAGCCCAGCCTGGCAACTATTGGTTGCAATCCGGCTTGTCGATCTCACTACCCTTCGTTCGTCGTCATTGTGCGGAAGGCACTTTGCCCCGCGCGGTTGAGCGCCGACTCAAGGAGCAACGCATGAGCTATATCGATGGATTCGTCGCGGCAGTGGCCACGGCCAACAAGCCAGCCTATCTCGACCACGCCAGGAACGCGGCGCAGGTGCTCAAGGAGCACGGTGCGTTGCAGGTCGTCGAGTGCTGGGGCGACGACGTGCCGGAGGGCAACCTCACTTCCTTCACCATGGCCGTGCAGCGCAAGCCCGACGAGACGGTGGTGTTCTCCTGGATCACCTGGCCGTCGAAAGCCGCGCGCAATGAAGGCATGAAGAAGTTCATGGAAGACCCGCGCATGAAGACCATGCAGATGCCGTTCGATGGCAAGCGCATGATCTACGGCGGCTTCGAGGTCATCCTCGACACGGGAGCGAAGTGATGCTGCATCAGTTTCCCATGTACGCCTACATTCCCGCGCGCGACTTGGCGCGGGCGCGTAAGTTCTACGAAGGCACGGTGGGCCTCACGCCGAAGATGGAGATCAATGGCGGCGTGGTCTACGAGTTCGCGGGCGGCACCGCGTGCTTTCTCTACACGACGCCGAACGCGGGCACGTCGCAGGCAAGCCAGGCGTTCTGGGACGTGAAAGACGTCGACAGGCTGATCGGGGAGCTCGAGGCGCGAGGCGTTAAATTCGAGCAATACGACATGCCCGGCGAGAGGAGCCCGGCCGGCGCCGTCATCGCCGGCGGTGCCAAGGCCGCGTGGTTCAAGGACAGCGAGGGCAACATCATGGCCCTGATCGAGAACCTGCAGAAATGAATCCCGGCTCGCTCGCCGACGAACGGTTGTTGATTCGCAGCTGCTTCGTTCGTCGTGTGGAAGTCGGCGGACGGCCGCCCCGATCAATCCAAGGAGCACGACATGCGATTCATGGTGATGGTGAAAGCAACCCGGGACAGCGAGGCGGGTGTCCTGCCCACGCAGGAAGAGTTCGCCGCGATGGGCGCGTTCAACGAGCAGCTGGTCAAGGCCGGCGTTATGGAGGCGGGCGAAGGGCTGCACCCGAGTTCGCGTGGCGCGCGCGTCGCATTTTCGGGCAAAGACAGGCGCGTGATCGACGGGCCGTTCGCGGAGACCAAGGAATTGGTGGCCGGCTCCTGGATTTGGAGGTGCGCTTCGCTGCAGGAGGCGATCGAGTGGGTCAAGAAATGCCCGAACCCGATGCGCACCGACTCCGAGATCGAGATCCGGCAGATCTATTCGGCGGAGGATTTCGGCGATGCGCTGTCGCCGGAACTGCGCGACCGGGAAGAGCGGCTGCGCAGCAAGATGCAGGGGCGCGCCGACTAGATGTTACGCCCGATGGCCGCTTTGGGTCGGCTGCGCATGTCGGTGACCCGCACCGATGGGGCGAGACTTCCGCTACTTATCATTGGGTCGATGGCCTTGATGCATTTGCGCGGCTTAGGATCGAGGAGATCACGTCGGTCTTCGCATCGGCATACGCCTGCATGTACTTGCAGGTGCGCGAGGCAAGTTCGATCTTTGCGCACTCGTAGAGCAGCCGATCTTCTGGGTGCTCGCGGAGGTGGTCGCGAAAGCTGATCATTCGCATCACTTCTTCGCACCCAGCGGAGAAGACGTGCAAGTGCACGCGTGGCCGTGCGAGTCGAAGCATTCGATGTTCGTACCAGTCCGGCTCCCGAAATCTCAGCTCATATCCCAGGCGGCGTTGAAGTGCTGGCACATAGCTCGCCTCATTTGCGGAGTCCCGCACGACCAGCACGACGTCGATGATCGGCTTGGCACTGAGTCCTGGCACGGACGTCGACCCTACGTGCTCAATAAGAAGTGCAACAGGGCCCAGCTCGGTCTGCAAGCGCTCCTTGCTGTTCCGGAACTCAATCGACCACTCTGGACTGTACGCAACCAGCGTGACCCGGCTATTGAGCTCTTCCGTTGGTCCGACTGTCGCCGCCAGGAGAGCCGCTTCCCGGTCGGGCGATAAGTTGAACACTGTGCAGTCCGCCATCGCTGGATTCTCACGCAGGTTCGATTGTTTCTGCAAATAGAAACCTGTCGCCACGTCTGCGACTGGCGCTGTCGGCCAAGACCTGCCGTTCACCAGCGACGGTTTTCGGGCATCGGAATTTCAATCTCAGGTTTGAAATCGTGCAACGGCGGAGTGGCGCGCTGCAGATGTCGTTCTCATCGATCTGCGCTGACCGACCTTCCTTGGTCACCGCCCGTATCGTCGGCGCCCACGACGGCCATTTGGCCGGGCATGGCCGTGCCACCGCGACAATCCTGTTCCCGCCGTGCGCCAGCGCGCGCTTGATCCCGCGCCCACGCGCGTTTGCCCCACGGGTGCGCGGGCCGAAGTCCTACGTGCGGTGCTTGCCCGCGAACTCAGACCGATGCAAGTTCAATCAACAAGTTTGTGCAATGAGCGGCAACACGATCCAGGATGCCGAGGGCGCTGGCTGGTGGTGTGCTTCGAAGAAGCGGGTTCCTTAAGGAGAGAAACCATGAATCAAATCATCTGGCTGGTCGGTCTCGTCGTCATCGTGCTTTTCATTGCCGGCTACTTCGGTCTGCGCTGAATCGCATCCTTCACTTGCTCTTTGAGACTGGGGTCACCACCTCGCGTCCTTGTCCGTCTCGAAGAAGTTGCGCATCTGCCAGAACGACCATCGTAGCTCCCAGGACATGACGAACCCGCGAGCGGGGCCGTCCCCGGTGATGCATGGGCGGGGTCGTCCCTGCGGCGAGAGACTAGGCCACCAGCGACCGGTGCATACGAAGCGCGCAAGATGCCCGTGCCACCCGTAGGTGGGTTGCCGCACGAAATCGTCGCGTCACGCATCCGCGGCACGCCCAGGCCCCACATGCGCTGCGCCCGGCCGTATCATGGAATCACTCAGCCCCTCCGGGGCGCACGTTTGTGGAGCCACCATGCAAACCCGCCGATTCCTCGCCGTCTTGGGCGCCACGCTCATCGCCGCTGCCTTGCCAGCGCGCCCTGCCTTCGCGCAGCGGCAGAGCGACCAGGGCGAATACCAGATCCTGCAAGCTCGCTATGGGACCGCGACGCGCAACATCGACGTGACCGATCGGCTCAAGCAGCTCGCGCGGCACGACCGGCCGATACAGATCACGAACGACCTCTTTGGTGAAGACCCGGCGCCCGGTCAGGTCAAGGCTTTGCGCATCTACGCCCGGGGCCGCGAGGGCGCGACGCGCGTCTTCGAATACCGCGAAGAGGACTTCATCGACGGTTCGCAATTCAGCGGCTGGAGCGGCGGCCGGTGGGGCCAGGGCGGCGGCTGGCGCGGCGGCTGGGGCGGTGACGTGGCCGGTCCGCAGGGCGGGCTCACGATCGTGACGGCGCGTTATGGGGACGGCCGGCGTTCGCGCGAAGTGACCGACAGGGTCCGCTCGATGGTCCGTAACGGGCGGCTCGACATCCCTGTTGAGAACGACACCTTCGGCGTCGATCCCGCGCCTGGGAGCGACAAGGCGCTGGTCGTCGTCTATTCGGTCAATGGGGTGCGGCAGGAAGTGCGCGTGCCGGAGCGCGGGCGGTTGTCGCTGCCGTAGGCGAAGCGGGGCGCCTGGGCGCGCCGAGGGTTGACCCGGGGGTGGCTTTCGATGCATGGCGACCCGCCGCCAACGTTAGCCGTGTCGCGGGGAGGAGGTTCAGTAGATCGGCCCAAGCCCGAGCGCAGTAGCGTAGCGACGGAGAAAGCGACTCCATGAGAACAGGTGCATCGTGTTCGACTGGCGCGCGAGTCCCACCTCAGAAAGAGTTATGCGAGCTTGACCGAATTGCGGCGCGCTGTATGTCTGCTTGGGGTCGGCACGGGCCTGTCAATTGTGTTCGGCCGGTGACGGCCCGGTCCTGCCGTTGGTCAACGACCGGTATGGAGCAGCGAAATCTTCGCACGTTAGCCCCGCAATTGGTATCTGTCAGAGCGCTCTCCGCTCTCCAAAGATTCGGTGGATGGCTTCGTTTGCATCCGCGTCGAAATAGCGCCCATGACTGAGCAAGATTCGACGAGGCCGCCACGCGCGAATCTTCCCGATGGCAGCATCCGCCTTCCGACGCTGTAACAGCAGCGGCAGCCGCATCCCGAAAAATACCTGGCCGCGTGGATAG
>JAAPAA010000224.1 GCA_012274165.1 Thiobacillaceae bacterium | reverse complement strand
GGTATGCCGGCGGCCAGCGCGGGGAAATGCTCGCCGCACTGCTTTACGCCATCGGCCAGGGCGAAGGCATCATCAAGGTGGTGGGCGAAGTCGGCAGCGGCAAAACCATGCTGTGCCGCAAACTGGCCGGCCAGTTGCCCGACAGCATCGACAGCATTTACCTTGGCAACCCCACCCTGCAGCCCGACGACATGCTGGCGGCCATTCTGGCCGACCTCGGCATCGACACCCCCGAAAACGGCCGCCAGGCACGGCTCGCCCAGCTTAATGCGATCCTTTTGGAACGCCACCAGGCCGGGCGGCGCGTGGTGGTATTTGTCGAGGAAGCGCAAGGCATCGCGCTCGGCAACCTGGAGTTTCTGCGCCTGCTGACCAATCTGGAAACCGCCACCGACAAGCTGCTGCAGATCGTGTTGTTTGGCCAGCCCGAACTGGATGCGCATCTGGCCGAGCCGAGCATTCGTCAGCTCAAGGATCGCATTACCCTGAGCCTCAATCTGTCGCCACTGAGCGAATCTGAGGTAGCCGACTACCTGCGCGCCCGCCTCACGGTGGCGGGCTACCGGGGCCCCGACCTGTTTGCGCCCGCGCTCATTACACGCATGAGGCAGCTTTCTGGTGGCCTGTCGCGCCGCATCAATGTGCTGGCCGATAAAACGCTGCTGGCCGCATATGCCGGACAAACCCACACCCTGACCCCGGTGCATCTGGAGGCCGCGGCAGGCGATGCCGAGATGCAGCCGCAGCAGTTCAGCCGCCGCCCCGGATTGCATCGCTGGGCGTGGTTGGGCGCCGGACTCGCAGCGGTATTGGGCCTGCTGGCATTTATTGCCTGGCAGGCGCTGTCGCTTCCCGCGCCATCGCAGTCGGCGCGCCCGGCTCAACTTCTGGCTGTCGCGCCCGCCACCCGCATGGCTGAACAGGCCCGCCAAACCCAGCGCTGGCTTGCCACCGCCACACCCGGAACCCACGTCATCCAGTTGGCCGCGGTTAAAGAAGCCGCGCAGGCGGCCGTAGTAGTGGGGAGTCTGAATGCCGTCGCCCCCCAACCGGTGCGCGTGTTACACGGGCTGAGTCACGGCGTCCCCGCCTGGATGATCCTGGCAGGCGAATTCCCTGATCGCAGCAGCGCCGAAGCGGCGTTGCGCACCCTACCCGCCGCGCCCGCCAGCATGGATGCCCTTCAGGCTGTACCGTTTCTGCGCACGGTTGGCAAAATGCGCAGCGTAGTCTTGCCAACAGGATGACTCATTTTGTGTTGATGAAGCGCGCCGTGTTTAATCTCCCCGTGTTAAATCGCACCGTATTGACGGCCCTGGCGCTGTCCAGTCTGGTGCTGCTGGGCGGCTGCGTGCCGCCACAGACATTCGACATCTCGCCCAGTCACATCAGTCAACCTGCCCAGCCCGCCACGCCAAGCGCACCGCCCGCACCGGTCAAAGCGGTCCCTGAACTGGCGCCGCCCAAGTTGAGCGCCCCGGTTCCGACCTACACCGTGGTGGTGAACGACGTGCCGGTGAAAGACCTGCTGTTTTCCATCGCGCGCGACACCCAATACAACATCGACCTGTTCCCCGGCATCACCGGTCGCGTCTCGCTCAACGCAGTGAACGAACCGCTGCCTTCGATACTCGACCGCATCGCCCGGCAGGCCGACCTGCGTTATGAAACCCACGGCAAGTCCATTTCGGTCATGCCGGATACGCCTTACCCCAAAACCTATCGCGTCAACTATGTGAACGTGGCGCGCAACACCACCTCCAGCGTGGGGGTGGCGGCGCAGATCGCCAGCACAGGCAGCGCCAGCTATACCCCGGGGCAAACCAGCGGTAGTAGTAGCGGCAGCGGAAACTCATCCTCGACCACCGTGTCCAGCCAAACCAACAACGACTTCTGGAACGTGCTGGCGGACAATCTGCGTTCACTGCTGGCAGGCACCCGCGCCATCAAACAGAGTGGCGAAGAAAAAGCCGCGCGGCTGCAGGCCGAAAAAGAAGCGCGCGCCGAGCGGGTCTCGCAAACCGAGGCCGCCAGCAAGGCCGGTGGCGGCGCGGCCACGCTATTCACTGCTGCTTTTGGCAATGCGCCGGTCGACAGCAAGAACGATGTCGCCGTCAACCCGATGACCGGCACCGTATCGGTTCTCGGCACCTCCCGTCAGCACGAGGTGGTTCAGCAATATCTCGACAGCGTCTCCCAGACCTCGCAGCGCCAGGTGATGATCGAGGCGACCATCGTTGAAGTCAGGCTGAAAGACCAGTTCCGGGCCGGCGTCAACTGGACCGAGGTACTGAAAGAAGCGACCGGCTGGGCGGTCAACACTGGTGGCGTAACGACCAATCTCGCCAACACGCTGAAACCTTTTTATTCGATTTCCTACCAGAACAACAACGCCAGCCACGATCTCACGGCCACCATCGACCTGCTGGAGTCCTACGGCAGCACCAAGGTGCTTTCCAGTCCCAAGCTGATGGCGCTGAACAACCAGACCGCGCTGCTCAAGGTGGTGGATAACCTGGTGTATTTCACTATCGAAGTGCAGCAGGGCACCCTTTCCTCCACCGGCTCGCCGCTCACCCTGCCCACCTACACCACGACCGCCAACACCGTCCCGGTTGGCGTGGTCATGAGCGTCACGCCGCAGATCGGCGACAACGGCCAGGTATCCCTGATCGTGCGTCCGACCATTTCGCGCGTGGTTGGGTACAAGGAAGACCCCAACCCGGCTCTCAAGGGGATCGCTAACACTAAGGACATCACCAATCTGGTGCCCGAGATTCAGGTGCGCGAAATGGAATCCCTGTTGCAGGTCAGGAGCGGCCAGACCGTCATCCTCGGCGGCCTGATACAGGACGACCGCAGCAATGCCCGCGACGGCTTGCCGGTGCTGTCGCGTCCCGAAGGATTCGGCGCGCTGTTCGGTCAGCAAGAGCACGCAAACAGCCAGTCCGAACTGGTGATTTTTTTGCGTCCTGTCGTTGTCTCCAACCCCAGCCTGGAAAGTACCGAATTGAGCCAGTTCCAGCGCCTGCTTCCCAGCGCCCGGAGCGCGCAGTGAGCCTCCTGCTCAAAGCGCTCAAGCAGGCAGAATCCGCCAATACGAACAAGTCTGGCGCGGGCAAGCCTGAGCCGCGCGAAAGCGACTTTGAACTCGAACCCGTAGCCGCGCACACTGAAGCACGTCAGCCGGGCACGGCTGAGGCACGCGAATGGGTGGAACCGCCTGACCTGCTGTTTGGCAGCAGCGGGCTCGCACCTGCAACAACCCGGCGCGCATCGACTTTCCGCTGGCCACACCTTTCGCTGGTACCACTTACCGCTGGACTGGCTGCACTGATCGCGCTGGGCTACGGCATGTATCTGTACTTTGCCCTGCAGCCGTCCTCTGCTGTCGCACCGCCGCCTGCGGCCATTGCCGCTCCCGCCCCTGCCCCGACTACGGCTGTCCGGATTGAACCCGCCCAGGTTGCTTCGACTCCGGTTGCCCGCAATCCAGTCAAAGCCGTACCAGCCACCTCGCTAGCGCCTGCGATGCCACAAGCGGAGTCAACACCCACCGCGTCGCCGGTAACAGCCGCCCGCAGCACGCCACGCGCCAGCCGTTCTGCGCACGCCCCCACGATGCTCGCCGAGTCGCCGATATTTCGGCCCGATGCGCAAAACTCGATGCTGATCCAGGCCTACGCCGCTTATCAGCGCGGCGCCCTCGCCGAGGCGCAACGGCTCTACACCCAGGCCGCCGCACGTGGAAACAACGTCGATGCCTTGCTGGGTCTGGCCACCATCGCCAGCGTGCAAAACCGCGAAGCGGACGCACAACGCCTGTATCGCCAGGTACTCGACATCGACCCGCGCAATGCCGACGCGCAGGGCGCCTTGCTTGACCTGCTCGGCAACACCGACAGCCAGGCAACCGAAAGCCGCCTGAAGAGCCTGATCGAGCGCGACCCCAGTCCACAGCTCTACCAGACGCTGGGCAATCTCTATGCCGGCCAGAGTCGCTGGAGCGACGCTCAGGCTGCTTATTTCGAAGCCTACCGTGGCGCGCCCGACAACGCCGATTACGCCTTCAACCTGGCTGTCAGCCTCGACCAGTTGCACCAGGTTCCGGCTGCGCTGACCTATTACGAAAAAGCCCTCAACGGCACCGGCGTCCACCGCTTCGATCGCACCCAGGCCGAAGCGCGCGTGCAACAGCTCAAGCCGGCTCGATAAGCACCCGCGATGGAGCGAAGAAAGAAATTCCGCATGGGCGAAACCCTGGTCAGCCAGGGACTCATCACGCTCGACCAGCTGCGCATCGGGCTGAAAGAGCAAAAAGTCTCCGGCCTGCCGATTGGTCGCCAGTTAACCGCGCTGGGGTTCATGACCGAAGCGGTGCTGCGCGACCAGCTCGCCAACGCGCTCGGCAGCCAGGGCATCGACCTCACCCAGGTGGTGGCCGACCCCGAAGCGTTGCAACTGGTGCCCGAAGACTTTGCCCGCCGTCACCACCTGTTGCCGATCGCGCACGACGCGACACGCAACGTGCTGACGCTGGCGACCACCGACATGTTCAACGTCGTCGCGCTCGACCAGTTGAAAGCCGCGCTCGGCGGCCAGCTCGAAATCAACACCCTGCTCGCCGGCGAAGCCCAGCTGCTCGAATGCATCGACAAGTTCTACGGCTTCGACCTGTCGCTCGACGGCATCCTGCGCGAAATCGAAACCGGCGAAGTCGATTACGCCAGCCTCAACCCCGACACTGAGGAATACACCCAGCCGGTGGTGCGGCTGGTCGGCGCGCTGCTCACCGACGCGGTGAAACGCGAATCCTCCGACATCCACTTCGAACCCGAACATTCCTTCCTGCGCATCCGCTACCGCATCGACGGTGTGCTGGAACAGATCCGCAGCCTGCACAAAGCCTACTGGCCGGGCATCCTGGTGCGGCTGAAGGTGCTGTCGGGAATGAACATCGCCGAGACCCGCGCGCCGCAGGACGGCCGCATGTCGCTCACGCTGAACGGCCGCCCGATCGATTTCCGGGTGTCGTCGCAACCCGGCATTCATGGCGAGAACCTGGTGCTGCGGATTCTCGACCGCGAAAAATCCATCATGCCGCTGGAATACATGGGCTTCACTGACGACGCCCTGCGCGAACTGCAATTGATGATGGCGCGCCCGGAAGGCATCCTGGTCGTCACCGGTCCCACCGGTTCCGGCAAAACCACCACGCTGTATTCGATGCTGTCGCACCTGAACAACGAGACCGTCAACATCATGACGCTGGAAGATCCGGTCGAATACCCGGTCTCGCTGATGCGCCAGAGCTCGGTCAACGAAACCCTCAAGCTCGATTTCGCCAACGGCATCCGCTCGATCATGCGGCAGGACCCCGACATCATTCTGGTCGGCGAAGTGCGCGACAAGGACACCGCCGAAATGGCGTTCCGCGCCGCCATGACCGGCCACCAGGTGTTCACCACCCTGCACACCAATTCCGCGCTCGGCGTGTTCCCGCGCCTGATGGACATCGGCATCCTGCCCGGCATCCTGTCCGGCAACATCATCGGCGTCATCGCCCAGCGGCTGGTTCGCAAGCTGTGTCCGCACTGCAAGGAAGCCTATACGCCGGACGAACACGAAGCCCGCATCCTCGGCGCCGACCCGGACCATCCACCGCAGATTTATCGCCCCACGGGTTGCCCTGCGTGCGCCCGCAAAGGCTACAAAGGCCGGCTGGCACTGATCGAAGTGCTACGGATGGATCCGACGCTCGACGAACTGGTCGCCAACCACGCGCCCCTGCACGACATCCGCCGCGCCGCGTTCGAGCTTGGCTATCGTCCGCTGGCCGAAGATGGCCTACAGCGCGTGCGCGATGGCATTACCTCGCTGGATGAAGTGGCGCGGGTGGTGGATCTGACGGGGCGGGTGTGAGGATGGCGTTAAGCACTTCGCTTTTTTTGACCGAGGCGCGATGGCTTCGCGTTTCGCCTGCGGGCGAGTGGCTTTCTTTTGCGTGGCCAAAAGAAAGTCACCAAAGAAAAGGCCACCCCTGGTGTGTCGGCCTTCGGCTCCCCTGCGATGCTCGCCACCCGAGGCGGGGCTGGAACTCGCCCTGGCAGGGCACACAAAACGTGCCCTGCTGCGGAGCTCAGACACCCAGCCCCTTTTTTCCTCGGGCGGCTGCGCTTCTCGGCGACACTCAAGGGGCTTTACTGCGAGCACCTGCGCTGGGTCGGAAAGTAACTTCACTCGCTGGCGGTTCAAGGGGGTGTTCCCCTTCAGCGCTGCCGATTGGGTGTGTGCGGGCGGGGAAAAAGTGGAACCGTGTTCGAGTTCCGCAGCACGGGGCGTTTTGTGCCCCGTGCCAGGGCGAGTTGGTGGAGCGCCCGCCCGCGCGCGCCCAATCGGGAACCCGCAGGGCAGCGATGTGGGGTCGCCTTTTCTTTGGTTACTTTCTTTTGGCGAAGCAAAAGAAAGTGACTCGCCCAAAGGCGAAAAGCGAAGCCTCCGCACCCGCACAAAACATAACGAAGAAAAGCTAACCCATGCCCTTCTTCGACTATCGCGCCATCGACCCAACCGGCCGCTCCGTCAAAGGCACGCTATCGGCTGTCAACGACATCGACCTCGAACTGCGCCTCAAGCGCATGGGGCTCGATCTCGTCACGCTGTCCGAACTCTCCCGCCAATACGCGCCGCAAGGCCGCGAGCGGGTGACGCGACGCGACCTGGTGACGTTTTGCATCCACATGCGCTACATCACCCGCGCCGGCATTCCGCTGCTCGACGGCCTGCGCGATCTGCGCGACACCATGGAAAAACGCGGCTTTCGCGATGTGCTGACCGCACTGCTGGAAGACCTGGAAGGCGGCAAGGTGCTGTCGCAGGCGCTCGCTGCCCACCCGGCGGTGTTCGGTGCCGTGTTCGTCCACAGCATCAAGGCGGGCGAACAAACCGGTCTGCTGGACACGGTGTTCGAGCGCCTGGGCGAATCACTGAAATGGCAGGAAGAGGTCGCCTCGAAAGCCAAACGGTTGATGATTTATCCGGCCATGGTGCTGGTCGTCGTCGGAGCCGCTATTCTGTTTTTGATCATTTATCTGGTGCCGCAGGTGCTTACCCTGGTGCAGACCATGGGGGTGAAGCTGCCATTGCCGACGCTGATTCTGATGGCGGTCTCCAATGCGATGCGCTCGTACTGGCTGATCGGTTTGGTCCTGCTACTGGCAGTGGGGGTTGGCTTGCCCATGTGGGTGAAAAAAAGCGAGGCCGGGCGTGACTGGTGGGATCGCACCCAGTTGCGGCTGCCGATCATCGGACCGATCGTGCAAAAAATTGTGCTCTCGCGCTTCACCAACACACTGTCGATGATGTATCGCTCCGGCGTTACGGTACTCGACGCCCTGCGCGCGGGTGAGTTGGTCGCCGGCAACCGGGTCATTGCGGGCGGCATCCGCCGCGCCGCCCAACAGATCGCCGACGGTCGCGGCCTGTCCGAAAGTTTTCAGTCGCTGGCGCTGTTTCCGCCGCTGGTGATCCGCATGTTGCGCGTGGGCGAAACCACCGGCGCGCTCGACGAGGCGCTGGATAACGTGACGGTTTTTTATAATCAGGAAGTGCTCGACTCGATCGATAACGGCCTCAAGGTGCTGGAACCTGCGCTCACGGCCATCCTCGGCCTGCTGCTCGGCGGCATCCTGGTATCGGTGCTGTTGCCGATCTACGACCTGATTGGAAACCTGCCGCTATGAACCTGGCCGGCCTGTTCGATCACCGCCTGATCCTGCTGGCCACGCCACGCCAGATTGGCGTGCTCAACTGGCGTCCGGGGCAGATGCACTGGCTGGGCGAGTTTGCCGCGGACGCCGAAAATCTGGAAGGATTCCGCCAACTCATCCTCAAGCACGCGCGGCTGCCGGTTCTGCTCGTGGTCGACACCGTCGATGAGGACTATCGCAGCGATATCCTGCCGCACGTACAGGGGCGCGCACGCGACGAGTTATTGGCGCGCAAGCTCAAACAGGTGTTTCGCAATGCGCGCTTTACCGGGGCGTGGAGGCAGGCGCGCGAAACAACCGGCCGCCGCGACGACCGCTATCTGCTGGCCGCGCTGACCGATACCGACTGGCTGACTCCGTGGCTCAGTGTGCTGCATCGCGAGCGGGTGCCGCTGTCCGGCATCACCCCGCTGGCGCTGGCCTGCCAGCACCTGCTGCAGCGGCTGCGCCTGCATGAGCCGCACACCCTGCTGGCATGCCGCCTCAACAACAGCCTGCGCCTGTCGTATTACCACAATGGCCTGCTGCGTTTTTCCCGTCTGATCGGGGGCGACACCCCCACCCAGTTACCCAGCAACGCGGCCGACGAAATCAGCAAAACGCAGCTGTACCTCACCGGCCAGCGCATTCTGCCGCGTGAAGCCCGCCTGCATGTGCTGCTGCTCGACCCCAGCGGCCAGCTCGACAGCGCCCAGGCGCCGCTCAACGCCGATCCTGCATTCAACGCCCGCTTGATCGATATCGCCAGCCTCGCGCGCGCGCTGCACATCCCGGACAGCTTTCTTGCGCTCACGCCGGAAATCGCCCCCCTGGCCGCCATTGCCAGTGAAACGCTGCAGTTGAAT
This sequence comes from Thiobacillaceae bacterium, assembly GCA_012274165.1. GTDB lineage: Bacteria > Pseudomonadota > Gammaproteobacteria > Burkholderiales > Thiobacillaceae > Thiobacillus. The sequence goes on along the minus strand of JAAPAA010000224.1, from coordinate 4,425 downwards.
CTGGCGCCGCCCGAACTGCTGCAGCACCACACCGAGTTCCGCTGGCGGCGCAGCCTGCACATAGCCGCCGGCCTCATTGCCCTGCTCGGAGCGGGGATCACGGCTGGCTTCTGGTTGCACACGCAAGACCTGAGCGAGCAGACCCAGCAACTCACCCAACAACAGCATCGGCTCGACGCCCGTTATCAGACCATTGCGCGCAACTTTCCCATCCAGGCCGCGACGCCCGAACAACTGGCGCAAACCGTCGCGCTGGCACGCCAGCTCAACACGCCCGAGCCGGACGCCTACGCGATCATGGTGGTCATCAGCCAGGCTGTGCAGGCTGCGCCGCTAATCAGCCTGGACACCTTAAGCTGGACCAACGCACTCGACTCGATGGGCGCGGCGACCATCAAAATCGATGCTGCCGTCACCCCATTCGACGGCAATTACCGCGCCGCCATGCAACATATCGATAGCTTCATCCACGTTCTGCAATCGATCCCCTCGGTGCAAAAAGTGAGCTTGCAAAGCAGCCCGGTCAACGCCGACTCCAGCCACACCCTGTCGGGCAAAACCTTTGACACCGACCTGGCCGGAGCGCCAGCCGCGCGCTTCAGCCTCAGTCTGGAATATCGCGAGACCAGGCCATGAAACGCCCGCCCTTTCCTGTCCTCAAACTGCCGCTGTTGCTCCTGTTGGCCGCCCTGCTGCTGGCAATGGGCGGAGTCTGGTGGAGTCAAGGCCTGGCACAACAAGCCGAACAGGCCCTGCAGCAGCAGCGCGAGGCGCTCGATCGTTCGCACCAGCAACTCGATCACAGCCGCCAGCAGCAACAACTCATCACGACCCATCTGGGCGCTTACCGGGCACTCGCTGCGCGCGGTTTTGTCGGCGCGGAAGACCGCCTGGCCTGGATCGAAGCCGCGCAACACGCCAACCGCGACGCCGGGCTGTATGGCCTCGACTATCGCCTGACGCCGCGCACGACGTCCCTGCCCGCCCTCGCCCAGGACTTGCCGCTCGGTCAGACCGTCATGACGCTGACCATGCCGCTGCTGCTGGAAACCGATCTCACCCGCTTTTTGACTGCACTCAAGGCACGCGCGCCTGGGGTGTTTCGCGTGCAGGAATGCCGACTGTCACGCTTGAACAGCGCGTTTGCAACGGCCAGCCGTTCGCCACAGCTACAAGCCGAATGTGACCTGTTATGGTTTACCGTGTCCGAGAAAACAACGGAAAAGACCGGGAGTCCCGCACCGTGAACGCGCAGCCAAACACTACAAACCCCACCCAGGCGCGGCATACTTTGCGCGTCCTCATGACCGCCTGTCTGATGCCGCTCCTGCTGGGCGCGGCAGCCCCCCAGCCGGCCGAACTGGAACGCCTGTTTTACACCCCGGCTCAACGCGCCCAACAGCAAACTGAGCGCTCCCAGACAGTCACCGGCCGCGCACAATCCAACCAATCGGGTTCGCCGGACGCGCTATCCGCGCCCGTCCAGTTTGACGGCGTGCTGATCCGTTCCGACGGCAAAACCACACGCTGGGTGGATGGCAAGGCGCAGGTTGGCACCTATGGGATCTCGAACATGAAACCGGGTCAAATACGCGCCAACGGCAAAGTGTACGAACCGTACCAAGTATTGCGTCCCCAGCCCGCAGCAAACAGCGAAAGCGAAAAGGAATCCACGCCATGACCCCGGCAGCGCGTGGTTTCACCCTGATCGAGATGGCCATCGTGCTGGTCATCATCACCATCCTGATCGGCGGGTTGGCGGTACCGCTGTCGGCGCAGATTCAGGCGCGGCGGGTTGCGGAGACACAGAAGACGCTGGAAGAAGCGAAGGAGGCCCTTATTGGCTATGCCATGACGCACAAAACCTTAAGTGCAACACCGCGCTCCTATCTCCCGTGCCCCGACACCAATGGAGATGGCATTGAAGAACCACGTGTTGCCCACAAATGCCCACAACAATCTGGCTTGCTACCCTGGGTTACGCTTGGCGCGGGCACCCAGGATGCTTGGGGCAATCGACTGCACTATGCAACGCACACCGACGTCACCAACGATAGTCCAGGTATCGACAATACCGTCACACCCGTTCCTAGCTGGAACCAGGTGTGCAGTTCAAATACCTGCGTTGCAGCGGACATTGCTGCCGATGTGCCGGTGGTTCTAGTGTCACACGGCCCCAACGGTTGGGGTGCGCGCAATGTCAATGGCAACACCCTGGCCGCCCCCACCAGCGCGAATGAACTGGAAAATCTGGATGGGGATAACGTCTATGTCAGCCGGGTTCCCTCAAGGCCGGACAGTCCGAGCGGTGAGTTCGACGATCTGCTTACCTGGATTTCTTACTCCCTTTTGTTTCCTCGCGTATGTCCTACGGGTTGCCTTCCCCCTCCGTAGCCTGCAAACAAAAGCTCACCCGTCCCGCCTGATTGTCCGTCAGTTCCAGCCGGTAGCCGACCCGCGCCGCCTGGCGCGCGGCCTGATACAGCCCCACCCCCAAACCAGAATCCGACGCCACCGGGCTTAAAAACAGATTGCGCGCCACATGCTCGGGTGCGGCGGCGCCGCTGTCGGTCACGGTCAGGCTCACCAGCGGATGCAGCACCAGCCGCGCTTCCACCGCAACGCCGGGTTCGCTCTGGCGTTTGCGCAGCGCATTGGTCAGCAGGTTGTCCGCCACGCTGTCGAACAAATCCTGCGGCAAGGGCGTGTCGTCGATTGCATCGGCAAAAAACCGCACATCGTCGTGTTCATAGCGCGTCTGCAAGGCACCCCACCAGCTTTGCGCGGGGAGTTGCGCCACGTCCATTTCGCTCGGCTGTTTGAGCTTGTCGACGGTCTGCGACAGGCGCGCCGCCAGTTGCGGCAACTGGCGTTTCATCAGCGCCAACAAGCGATCACTGTCTTCGGGGGTCGACATGTCGGCGGCGGCCAGCAGGGTTTTCATCGACTGCAGAATATTCTTCACATCGTGCGTCAGCCGCGCGCCGGTGTCGTGGATCGCCTGGCTGTAGGCCTGTTCGCGCAGGGTTTGTTCGCGCACCTTGGCGGCGTAAAAATAACCCAGCAACTGCGACAGCAGCCGCACATGCAGCGCCAGCGCCGGGGTCAACGGGCGCGGCGATTGCCAGGTCAGGGCAAGGCCATGAAAGGTGTGGCTCACGCTGTGCGCGGCCGGTTCGCCAAACTGGCCTTCACCGCGTGCCGCCTGCCAATGTCCGCCGCGTATCCAGGTCAGTTCCTGCAGGTCGGCCAGCGCATCGCGCACAAACGATTCCGGGTCGCGCTCGCGCTCGGCGCGGGTCGCCAGCCGTTGCGCCCAGCCTTCGAACGGCAAGCCTACCGACAGCAAATAGCGCGAGGTCACCTGTCCCAGCCCGGCAAACCCGGCATGCGGATTCCACAGCAACGACAGGGCCAGCAATAGCGCCGCCATGCCCAGCAAGGTCTGCACCAGCGCCCACGGATAACTCACCTTGGCCACCGCCACCACGGCGAACACGCCCAGCGCCATCACCATGATCAGTAGTGAGAGCATCAGGCCGTAAATGAAATCAAGCGTGGACGAGGTACTGCGCTGGCGGGTGGCCGGCAGGAACAGAATCACTAGCGGCAACAACGGCAAGCCGAACCGTACCGCGGCCTGCAAGCCGTCGGGCAGGGCAGTGTCGCCCAGACTTTGCGGCAGCACCCAGGCCAGCAACAGGGCCAGCAGATAGCCCAACGCCAGCAAATACGCCCAGCGCGGGCCGCGCTCGTTTTGCGAAGTCGCCACCGCGCCCATCAGCCCGGCCAGAATCGCCAGCCACAGCGCCATCACCCAGGTGCTGTCGAGCAACACCAGCGCCGCCGCCATGGCGAACACCGGCAACGCCAGCCGCGGCTCGATGCGCGTTTCGCTGCGCACCAGCGGCTGCCACAGCAGGAACAGACCGTAATGCGCCAGCAAAAACGCCTGCGTCCACCCCGCATCGGCATCGAATACCACCGCTGCGTGCAAGGCCAGCAGCATCAGCGCCAGCCAGCGCCCCGGTGCCACTCGCGTGAAATGGGTGGCCAATGATGTCAGCCAGACCCAGCGCGACGGGGTTTCGATGGATTCAGTCATGAATAAATGTGAGAAAGGAGGAGACAGGCAATAAAGGACATATTCAGCATCCCATTCTATCGGCAGTCCAATGGGGAAATGGAGCCGGCGACCCCACCCCCACTTGACGGAAACCCGGCGGGGGTGTCGTGTTTTCGTCAGATTAGCGTGGCCACCCGGCCGTTTTAACTACTTTATTCGTTTAAAAACAACAGGCATAACACCAATACCGTCTGGCACGGGTTTTGCATTTTTAACAGCAAGACATAATAACCGGAGCGCTTTGCTATGCCTTACCCCCAAATCAAACGACGCCAGTCGGGCTTCACACTGATCGAAAT
>JAAPAA010000223.1 GCA_012274165.1 Thiobacillaceae bacterium | reverse complement strand
CCCGGCTCCTCGACGACGATACCCGTACCGCGATCTACCGCCTGGTCCAGGAAAGCGCCACCAGCACGGTCAAGCATGCGCAGGCAAGGCATTTCCGGGTGAGGCTGCGAATTGGTGAGCGCCACGGGGTACCGCTGGCGCTCGTCGACGTGCGCGACGATGGCGTAGGCATCTCCGAGACGCTCCCGCGCGGCGGTCGGGGACTGCAAGGCATGCGGGACCGTGTCACGTCACTTGGCGGCATGTTCCGCCTGCGACCGTCATCCGGCCCCGGGGTCCATCTGAGGATCTTGCTGCGCGGCAACAACCCGTCCCTGATCAAGCCCGGGACGCCCGCTCACCCGGCATAGGAATTTTTCCGATACCGGATTCGTGAAGGCTTCGTTAGGATCTTGTCATCGATGTGGGGGAGCCGCCATTGCAAGATGGCGTGCCGAAGTCACCGTGGGGACGGTGGCTTCGAAGAGTGGCAAGGAAGCCGCTCCGCCGGTACTGAGGGTGCTGAACGTCATCGCGAGCAATTCGCCCTTGACCCAGGTACCTGCTGGTAACGGATAAGCCGTGAGCGGACAGGAGTCCTCTCGCGGCTTTTTTTTGTCTGTTGTTTCGAGATACGTGCGGTGCGCGCCTATCGGCCAACGTCCGTGCCGACCTCGGCCCGGGACCAGGCGGTTACCTCTTGCCAGCCTTGGGTCGCACATAGAGCACGAGGCTGTGGTCCTCGATCTCGTATCCATGCTTGGCGGCGATTTCCCGCTGCAGCCGCTCGATGTCCTCGCTGACGAACTCGATCACCTTTCCGCTGTCCACATCAATCATGTGGTCGTGATGCTTGCCGCGATCGAGCTCGTAAACCGCCTGACCACCTTCGAAGTGATGCTTGACGACGATCCCCGCGGCCTCGAACTGGGTCAGCACGCGGTAAACCGTCGCCAGGCCGATGTCTTCCTGGTAGCCCAGCAGCTTTCGGTAGATGTCTTCGGCTGAGAGATGGTGGATGCCATCCTCCTCGAAGATTTTGAGGATACGCATGCGCGGATGCGTGACCTTGAGTCCGGCCTTACGCAGCTCACGGGTTTCCTGTTCCATTGCCAACTCCACGCGGTTCCGCAAGACCGTTAGTGTATCATCCGTCACCTTTAAACTCGGGACGCAACACGCATGCAAAAGCTGATTCGCACGCTGGGTTTCGCCACGCTGGCGCTGTCTCTCGCCAGCTGTCGTCTCGTCTATACCCCGGACGTGCAGCAGGGCAACATCCTGACCAAGGATACCGTCGAGCAGCTCAAGCCCGGCATGACCAAGCGTCAGGTGATCGTGCTGATGGGCTCGCCTTCGGTGAGCAGCCCCTTCGATCACGACCGCTGGGACTACGTATCGAGCCAGCAGCATCGCGGCGGCCCGATCAAGATCCGCACGTTCACGCTGACCTTCAACAACGACACCCTGGTCCGGACAGAAGGCGACTTCTTTGCCCAGGATGCCGAGCAGATGTTGAAGGACACCAAGAAGTACAAGGTGAACTACCCGGTCGACGAAGAGAGCGGGGACAAGAGCACCACGCCTGACGCGGACAGCAAGGATGACGGCACCAAGGAAAAGTAAGCGGGTGCCTTCAAGCGCGCGCCTGTCACCCTCGCGCCCGCCGCTCTGACCATGTGAGGTGGCGCGCGCGGGAGGCAGCGCTCAGTCCTTGCTGTTGGCCCTCTTGCGTCGCGCATCCTTCGGATCCAGCCGCAAAGGCCGGCAGATCTCCAAGCGATCCCCCTGATGCATGATCCGGTCTGGCGCCACCCGACGCCCGAAAATGCCGAGCCCCCCATTCCGGTGGCTGACGGAAGGCGCCCCGGGCTGACGCAGGGCCGCTTCCAGCGCGCTCGCGGCGGTCGCGCCTTGCGGCAACGACAGGTGGCAGCGCCACACTCGCTGCTCCTCGGCGAAAACAACCTCTATCTCCACCGGACCATCGGGAAGGTCCAATGCTGTATCGGCGTCAGCCATAGGTACGCCTCGCTTCGCGGCTGAAATCCTCCACCATGCGCGAGGCGAGGCTCTGGAAGCCGAGCTTCACCGCACTAGCTCCCAGCCAGCCGGCGTAATCGATGTCCAGTGCAAACTCGATCTTGCAGCCGCTGTCGCCCAGTGCCGTGAACGACCAGAGACCCTCCAGGCTGCGGAAAGGGCCGTCGACCAGACTCATTTGCAATCGGTGGGGGCGGTCCATCGTGTTGCGCGTGGTGAAGCTCTGGTTGAATCCGACCATCTTGAGATCGAGGCGTGCCACCAGCATGTTCTCCCCGCGCTCCGACACATGGGAGCCGGAACACCAGGCGAATCGCTTTGGGTATGCTTCAACATCGTTGACCAGATCGAACATCTGAGCGGGCGAGTACCCCACGAGGGCGCTGCGGCGAATTTCGATCACGGTAGCCTCTTCAGAATCATTTCCGGGTTCGATCCGATATGCGGTCGACCCCGCACAGGGCAAGCGCCCGAAGTTTAGCGGACATGGCCAAAAGCAAAGAGAAGGACACCAAGGGCGGCGGCACCATCGCGCTGAACAAGCGCGCCCGTCACGAGTACCACATCGACCAGCGCTACGAGGCTGGCGTGGCCCTGCAGGGGTGGGAACTGAAGGCGCTGCGCGCCGGCAGGATCAATTTCGGCGAAAGCTTCGCGATGATTCGCGATGGTGAGTTGTTCCTGCACGGCGCGTCCATTCCGCCGCTGATCAGCGCCTCCAGCCACGTCATCGCCGAAGATCGCCGCACCCGCAAGCTGCTGCTGCACAAGCACGAGATAGATCAGCTGATCGGCGCCGTGGAGCGCAAGGGCTACACCATCGTTCCCACCGCGATGTACTGGAAAGGCAACAAGGTCAAGGTCGAGATCGGCGTGGCGAAAGGCAAGCAGGAGCACGACAAGCGCGACACCGAGAAGCAGCGTGACTGGCAACGCGAGAAACAACGCACGATGCGCGCCCACAACGCCTGAGCCACTGCGCCTGAACGCGGGCATGGCATCGATTCGGGCGAAGCGATGTTTCATTGAAGTTGCTTGTGGCCACCCCATATACTGGTGCGGCTATCGAAAAGATTTCCTCGGGGGTGTCCTGGCTTCGACGGGGGTAGTGAGATAGCTTGATGCATGCCGAGGGGGCAGCTTTCCTCGTTAATCCAGCAGCAAACTTATAGTTGCCAACGACGACAACTACGCTCTCGCCGCTTAAGGCGTAAGCCCCGAACCCACTTGTGCTCGTGCT
>JAAPAA010000222.1 GCA_012274165.1 Thiobacillaceae bacterium | reverse complement strand
CCCGTAGATCATATTCATGCCTCAAACACAAAATTCAGGACAGGCTCTTCGCGAGCGCTATGGAAGGGTTATCTTTCAACGGCCATGAAATCAGGCCTGGAACCCGCATGCGAGTATGTATCGCCGATGCACTGCCAAATTCTGTGACATCAACACGCGTACGACACGCGTACGACACGCGAGGCTTTATCGAGCGCGCCGGCACCGCTGTTGCACATCGACGATCGCACCGCGATTTTTCCACTTTTTCATCCGGCCTCCTGGTCCATCTGTTCGGCCAGCGCTTGCCAGCGCAGGCTGCGCAGTATCGCCCGCCCGCGCCTGTTTAAAAGAAACGGTTCGAGCGCCAAGGCCAGAGCGCAGACACCGAAGCTGCCCCAGACGTAGACGTAAAGCGCTTAGCCGCGCATCGCAAAGAATTCGGCCGGAGAATGCCGGTTCATGACCGCGCCTCCGCGAGTGCGCGTCCCCACTCCGTGAGTGATTCGCGCTCCAGGATGATGATTCGCACGCGCTTGACCGTCATGGCTATCGAGTACATCCGAATGCACAGCGCCATCAGCAGCATGCCCCACAACATGGTCTGGGCCATCGAAGGCCACTTAGTCATCGACAGGGAAGAGCCCTGGTTCAACGTGCTCCACCACTTGACGGAGAATTAGATGATGGGCACGTTCAGCACGCCGACCGGCGAAAGGATCGGGCCGGCCTTGTCGGCCCGCCGAGGGTCGTCGATCGCCGCCTGCAGAGCGATGAAGCCCAGGTACAGGAAGAAACGGGATAAGCTCAGAAGTAGGGGGAGCGTCCCACACGCACCACGTGCCCCGCATCGGCTTGCCCCAGAGCGCGCCAGTCCATATTGGGCAGTTTGTGGGCGACGCCTTTGTGTCAGTCGATGCGGTCCTGCCCTCGTCCCGGGCTTGCATGTGCTTCTTGTAAGGCGCGGCTCAAGACGGGACGGTCTCCCCCAATTTTCGATACAGACTCGATAGGCTGATGCCAAGTCGTCGGGCAGCCAGGCGACGGTCGCCCTCGGCACGTCGAACGGCGCTGCAGACAATTTCGATTTCCTTTTTACGCAATTGCCGCCGCAGACCTTCTTCATCAACGTCGTCCCCTGCAGCAACCATCTTCGGGCTGACTGCATCTACCAGGTTCGAGGGCAGGTCGGCCACCGTGATGCAGTTGTTTTCCGCCAAGATGTGGGCCCGATTGATTACGTTGTCGAGTTCGCGCACATTGCCGGGCCAGGGGTAGGCCAACAAATACGACTCGGCTTCGGCATCGATGTCGATGCCATTGCTTCCCTCCCTGCTGCTTTCCAGCAGAAACCGTATCAGCGCCCGAATGTCCGCTTGCCTTTCGCGCAGGGGCGGGATGGCAATCTGAAACATGCTCAAGCGAAAGAACAGGTCTTCCCGGAAGCTGCACTGCGCCACCATGGTCGGCAATTGGCGACTGGTCGCCGCGATGATACGGGTGTCGATCTGCCGTGTCTGTTCGCTACCCACTGCCCTGACCTGCTTATGCTCGATAGCGTGCAGCAGCTTGGTCTGCATTTGCAGAGACAACTCGCCGATCTCGTCGAGGAACAAGGTGCCTTTGTCGGCCTCCAAAAACAGGCCCTTGCGGGCCCGGTCCGCGCCAGTGAAAGAGCCTTTGGTGTGACCGAAAAATTCGCTCTCCATCAGCTGTTCAGGAATGGCGCTGCAATTGACTGAGACAAAGGATCCGTCGCGGCGCGTGCTCCTCTCGTGAATTGAATGTGCCAGTACGCCCTTTCCGGTCCCGCTCTCACCAACGATCAAGACCGTGCTGTTGGTCGGCGCCACCTTGCCGACGAGACGTTCGACTTCAAGCATGCTTGGCGAACCAAAGCGGAACACCGGCACGCTTCTCTCGCCGACAACTTTGCGCAATACCCGGTTCTCTTCGCGCAAGCCGCGAATATCCTCGATCTGCTCCAGTCGGTGAATCAGTTCTTCGTTGCGTACCGGCTTCACGAGGTAGTCAAAAGCGCCGGCACGCAGCGCTTCCACAGCCGTGTCCAACGAGGCCATCGCGGTGATCATGACGAAGACGGTTTCGATCCCTGCGGCTCGGGTGTCGCGCAGCAATTCGATGCCATTGCCGTCAGGCATCTTGATATCGCAGAGTGCAACATCGACGTCGCCGCGCATCAACTTTGCCCTGGCTTCAACGGCGCCGGCAGCGGAATCGACAAAATAACCGGCCTTGGTCAATACGGCGGAAAGAACCTGCCGTATCGCCGGCTCGTCATCAATGACCAGAAGATTCGAGGCTGGCATGATTAAAAGGCGCGCTGATTGCCCGAACCGCCGTGACGGCCGGGGAGAGTGACAGGAATAAGCTGAGCGACGTACCGACGCCCAGTGTTGAGGTCAGTTCGATGCGTCCTCCATCTTTTTTAACGAGAGCCTTGCACAAAAACAGACCTATGCCGCGCCCCTTTCCTGCCGGCTTTGTGGTGAACGACTCGTCGAAAGCTTTGGCAAGCACTTCCGGACTCATGCCGAGTCCGTTGTCCGTCACCGATAAATGCACGTTGTCTCCCGCCACACGTGTAGAAATCTGGATCCGCCGCTGCCCGGGTTGGCTCGCAGGATCCATCGCGTCTGCCGCATTGATCAGCACGTTCATCAAGATCTGGGTTATGTGGTCAGCCACTGCAGTGATTGCCGGGATGTCGCGATCCAGATCCTGCTCGAATGTGACGCCAGCAAAGCGTGCGTCATAAGCAATGAAGCCGCAGGTTGATTCGATCAGGGCATTAAGATCGAGCAGCTCGGCTTCGGGCGAGTGCGGAGTGGTCAGGGTGGACATCTGGCGCATGATCAACGCAATTCTTTCAGCCTGTTGCAGCATCTGTGTGGCAAATTCATGACAAATCTTGCTGCTTGCGCGATTGTCGTCTTTCGTTTCCTCGATCATTTGCTGGGCGACTCCGGAAATTGCCGCAATCGGATTGCTCACCTCGTGGCCAATAGCGGCGGCCAGTGAGCCGACGGCAGCCATTTTCTCCTGATGGAAGCGTTGTTGTCGCGATATTTCCTGCTGTCGTTCCGAGCGGCGCAAGTCAACCTGCATGCGATTGACAGCCTCGATGAGCCCGCCAATCTCATCGTGTCGTGTATTGGAAAGCGGCCCACCGTCGTAGCCCCCAACAACAGCTATCGCTCTAGCCTGGAGTCGTTTGATGTCCTTCGCCAGCCTGCCGAAGAACATCAGGATGACGGCTGCGCTCACGACCGCGCCGAAAATATTGCCTGCGATCGAGACAACGTTGATGAATTGCTGCAGCTCGTGGTATCTCTGTGCCGAATCTTCGCCGCGCATTCGCAGTGCGCCCAAGACGTCGTTCAGCTTGGCGATCAGCCTTTGCTCAATGTCGCGAATCTTCGCCAAATGCCCAAAATCGTATGTATTTTTAATCGCTGCAAGTTCCCGGTTGAAGTCCTCGCTATCCGGCGCCAGTAGTGAGTACATTTGCGCAGTCTGTTGCAGATCTGCGGCGATCCGCGTCAAGTCCTCAATGCTCTGAGTCACCAGCGCAGGACGAGCATTGGCAAATTCCGGCGAACTCAAGATGGCCTGAATGTCCACTAAGGTATGACCCAAGGCGTTGAGAAGCGTGCCAAAAAACGACTGCGCAGTGCTATTGGTGTCTATCTCCTGCACGATGGCGACCAGCTTCTGCCGCTCATTCGTCAGGAACAAGCCGACTGAACTGATGTAGAGAATCAGGACGGCCAACGTGAGTACGCCTTTTGTGCGGAGGTTGAAGTGCATGGCGTCCGGCTGGTCAGAGAGGGCGTACTGAGTATTAACACGCGCCCAGACTTGAGCTTGACCCATATCAGAGACTCTTCATTTGCGCCGCAAACCGGGCCCGCCAGGGCTCGCGGAGCGGCAATTACTGCTGCGCAAGAGTCTCAATCGGTTTATCGATCATGCCGT
>JAAPAA010000221.1 GCA_012274165.1 Thiobacillaceae bacterium | reverse complement strand
TCGGTATCGTCTCGCGCTCCGGCACGCTCACCTACGAAGCGGTCTACCAGACCACGCAGCTTGGCCTGGGACAGTCGACCTGCGTCGGCATCGGCGGCGATCCGATCAAGGGGCTGGATTTCATCGATTGCCTGCAACTGTTCGAGGCAGACCCGCAGACCGAGGCAGTAATCCTGGTCGGCGAAATCGGCGGCAGCCGCGAGGAAGAAGCCGCCGAATACATCCGCTCGAACATGACGAAGCCGGTCGCGGCCTATATCGCCGGTCGTACCGCGCCCAAGGGCAAGCGCATGGGGCATGCCGGCGCGATCATCGCCGGCGGTGCGGGCACGGCGGACGCCAAAATCCGCGCGCTCGAAGCTGCCGGGGTGGTCGTCGCGCAAAGTCCGGCAGGACTTGGCGAGGCGGTGCAGGCTGCGCTTGCGGCACGATAAAGCGCACCCGATGAAACTAGGCATCGCCCAACTCAATCTCACCGTCGGCGACATCGCGGGCAATACAGCACAGCTGCTCGCGGCCGCGAACGAGTCTCATGCGGCGGGCGCAGCCTTGCTGCTGACACCCGAAATGTCGATTTGCGGTTACCCGGCGGAAGACCTGGTGTTGCGTGCGGATTTTTGTGCGGCGTGCGACGCTGCGTTGCAGAAGCTGGCTGCGGAGGCGCCGCCCGAACTTGCGCTGATCGTCGGTTACCCCGAGCGTAGCGACGACGGCTTGTTCAATGCCGTTGCGCTGATTCGCGGCGGCAAGATCGAAACGGTGTACCGCAAGCATCACCTGCCGAATCATTCGGTGTTCGACGAGCAGCGCGTGTTCGACAGCGGTGACAGGCCCTGCGTGTTTGCCTGTGGGGGCATCAATTTCGGCCTCAACATCTGCGGCGACATCTGGGAGCCGGGACCTGCCGTGCGTGCCATGGAAGCCGGTGCGGACTGGCTGCTGGTGCCGAACGCTTCGCCGTTTCATCTCAACAAGGAACAGCAGCGTTATGCCGTGGCGCGCGCGCGGATCATCGAGTCGGGCTTGCCGATCGTGTATGCCAATCTGGTCGGCGGTCAGGACGAACTGGTTTTTGACGGTGCATCGTTTGCGATGAATGCGGAAGGCGAGGTGGTCGCGCAGTGCCCGGCCTGGCAGGCCGGGCTGTTCTATTTCGAGCTTGCCGGAGAAACCTGCAGCGGGCCGCAACATGCCCTGCAGGACGAAGAGGCTGCCGTCTACGATGCGCTGGTACTGGCGGTGCGCGACTACAGCGCCAAGAACAATTTCAGGGGCGCGCACCTGCGCTTGTCGGGCGGCATCGATTCGGCGTTGACGCTGGCGATCGCGGTCGATGCGCTGGGTGCGGACAAGGTGCATGCGGTGATGATGCCGTCGGATTACACCGCCAGCATCAGCGTGGAAGATTCGCGCGACATGGTGCAGCGGCTTGGCGTGCGCTATTCCGAAATCGCGATCAAGCCGGTGTTCGATGCGTTTGTGGCGCAGCTGGCCGGCGAGTTCGCGGGGCGCGCGGCCGACACCACCGAAGAAAACCTGCAGGCCAGAACACGCGGCACCTTGCTGATGGCGTTGTCCAACAAATTCGGCACCCTGGTGCTGACCACGGGCAACAAGAGCGAAATGGCGACCGGCTACGCCACCTTGTACGGCGATATGGCGGGCGGTTTTGCGGTGCTGAAGGACGTGGCGAAGACGCGGGTGTTCCGGCTGGCCCATTACCGTAACGGCTTGTCTGACGTCATTCCGCAACGCATCATCGAGCGTCCGCCATCGGCCGAACTCCGCCCCGATCAGACCGACCAGGACAGTTTGCCGCCGTACGATGTGCTCGATGCGATACTGGCGGCTTATGTCGAGCGCGATCTGTCGGCCCACGACATCGTTGCGCTGGGGTTTGACACCGCCATCGTGCGCAAGGTCATTCGCCTGGTCGATCTCGCCGAATACAAACGGCGTCAGGCCGCGCCTGGCCCGCGCATTACGCCACGCAATTTCGGCAAGGATCGCCGCTATCCCATTACCTCGAAATATCGACCCGAAGGAGCCTTACCGTGAAAAAAATTGAAGCCATCATCAAGCCGTTCAAACTCGACGAAGTGCGTGAAGCGCTGTCGGAAATTGGCGTAACAGGTCTCACCGTCACCGAAGTCAAAGGCTTTGGCCGTCAGAAAGGCCATACCGAGCTGTATCGCGGCGCTGAATACGTGGTGGATTTTCTGCCCAAGGTGAAGCTGGAAATCGTCATCGCCGACAGCCTGCTTGACCGAGCATTGGAGGCGATCATCACTGCCGCACGTACCGGCAAGATTGGTGACGGCAAGATTTTTGTCAGCAACATGGAACAGGTGGTGCGGATACGCACCGGTGAATCGGGCGAAACGGCTATTTAAGCCGCCGCCGGGGTTTGATTACCAGAAGCTGTACCAGGGCCGCTCATCGAGATTGACGCCCTGGGTGTATTTGCTGTTCGGGAAATTGAGTGCCATTACGCGCTGCGTATCGTCGCGCAAACCCGTGAGTCCCATTTTGTCGTAGGACACCACCATGATCGCCAGCGCTTCTTCCAGTGCTGGGGCGTCGGGGTAGGTTTTCACGACTTCGCGGGCGCGGTTGGCCGCGGCCACCCAGGCTTTACGCTTCATATAGTATTTGGCCACGTGGACTTCGTTGCCGGCCAGCGCGTTGACCAGATAGGTCATGCGGGCCCGCGAATCAGCCGCGTATTTACTGTCGGGAAAGCGGGTAACCAGTTCCTTGAACGAGAGGAAGGCATCGCGCGCGGCCTGGGGATCGCGTTCGCTCATATCCTGCTCAACCAGATTGCCCAGCATGCCGAGATCATCGTTAAAATTCGCCAACCCCTTTAGGTAATAGGCGTAATCGACGTTAGGGTGGTTGGGGTGCAGCTTGATGAAGCGGTCGCACGCGGCAATGGCGGAAATCGGTTCGTTGTCTTTATAGTAGGCGTAGGCGACTTCCAGTTGCGCCTGCTGCGCGTAACGGCCGAATGGGTAGCGTGACTCCAGCGTTTCAAATAACTTGACCGCTCGCTCGTAATTGCCGTCGTTGAGATTATCCTTGGCTTCGGAGTAGAGCTTTTGAGCCGACCAGCCCGCAGTTTCATCCTTGACCTCGGGCAACAGGCCACAGCCGCCCAAAGTGAGTGTGACGGCAAGCAACACGCTGCCCCACGCCCGTTTGAGGCTGGCTGCCCGATTGAATGTAGTAGAACCGGATAAACGTTGCTTAAGCATGGAAAAAGACACAGAAAATTCGTCCGACGATTATAAGGGATTAAGCGAAGACAGCGTTCGCGAGCTGGTGATCCCGGACGAACAGGGTGGCCAGCGCCTGGACCAGGCGCTGTCTGCGTTGTTGCCGGAATTTTCACGCAACCGCATCCAGAACTGGATTCGCGCCCGCAAGATCGCCGTGGACGATGTTTTTCCCACGACCAAGATGAAGGTTTTTGGCGGTGAAGCGGTGCGGGTCGAAATCGAAGTTGATCCCAACGCCACACCGGATGCGCCGGAAGCGATCCCGCTCGATATCGTGCACCAGGATCCGATGCTGCTGGTGGTGAACAAGCCGGTTGGCTTGGTGGTCCATCCCGGCAGCGGCAATCGCAGCGGCACGCTGCTGAACGCGCTGCTGCACTGGGTGCCGCAGGTGGCCGAGTTGCCGCGTGCGGGGATCGTGCACCGGCTGGACAAGGACACCTCGGGACTGCTGGTTGTCGCCAAAACCCTGAAATCGCATACCGATCTGGTGCGCCAGTTGCAGGCGCGCACGGTCAAACGGGAATATCTCGCGCTGGTGTATGGCGAGGTCGATCACGATGGCACGGTCGATGAACCGCTGGCGCGCGATCCGCACAACCGCACCAAGCGCTGCGTGCACAGCATGGGCAAACAGGCGATCACGCACTATGAAGTGGTCGAGCGTTTTCCCGCTGGTGTTACCTTGTTGCGTTGCAAACTGGAAACCGGGCGGACCCATCAAATCCGGGTTCACATGCAACACATCGGCCATCCGCTGGTCGGCGACGATATATACAGCGCCAGCCGCCGCAGCCACCACAAGATCGCCTTTCCGCGCCAGGCGCTGCATGCCGAAAAGCTGGGTCTGATTCATCCGATGTTCCAGGATTTTGTGCAATGGGAATGCGCCTTGCCGCCCGATTTTCAATCGCTGCTCGATGCCTTGCGTGACGACACCACTTGGGTGGGCTGATTGCCTGCTTCTGTCTGAATGATCTTTCCCGACTGGCCTGCACCGTCCCGCGTTAAAAGTCTGATGACCACCCGCGACAGCGGGGTCAGTGGTGCGCCATGGACCAGCCTTAATCTGGGCGATCATGTGGGCGACGACCCGGCTCATGTCGCAGCCAACCGTGCACGCTTGCGTCAACAGGTGCCGTCCGAGCCAGGATGGTTGAAACAGGTGCATAGCGCGACGGTGGTCGAAACCGGCGTGGGCGTGCCTGAAGCAGACGCCTCGTTTACCCGGCAGGCGGGAACCGTCAGCGCCGTTCTTACCGCCGATTGCCTGCCCGTGCTGTTCTGCGACCGTTCGGGTAGCGTCGTTGCAGCTGCGCACGCGGGCTGGCGCGGGTTGGCGAATGGGGTGCTGGAGGCGACCGTGGCCGCAATGCGGGCGCCTCCGGGAGACATCCTGGCATGGATGGGCGCTGCGATAGGCCCGCAGGCGTTCGAGGTGGGCTTTGAGGTGCGACAGACGTTTGTTGCGCAGCATCCGGCAGCCGCTGCGGCCTTCATCCAGCATGCGCCTGACAAGTGGCTGGCCGACATTTACCAACTGGCGCGCATTCGCCTAAACCATGCCGGAGTGCTGGCGGTTTACGGCGGCGGGCGCTGCACCTTCAAGGAAACAGACAGCTTCTTTTCCTATCGCCGCGATGGCGTCACCGGGCGGATGGCTTCGCTGATCTGGCTGGAATAAGCGCTAAAAATCTTCGCGTACCCGCAGATAGCGCGGATGGCGCGGCACGCCTTTCTTGGTCAGATTCTGATAGCGGTAGGTAATGCGTGTGCCGATAGGTGGCGGCTGGCGGCGCTGCGCGTCAGTAAGGCCGGTGCCGATGCGGAAGCGCTGGCCGTCCGGCATGGCCATATCCAGCGCGCCGGTCATGCCCTGATATTTCCCCTTGCCTGGCATGTAGCCCACCACCACCGCTTCGGTGTCCTGCCAGGGTTTCAGCTTCAGCAACACATCGCTGCGCCCGGTCAGATAAGGCGCGTCGGCGCGATGCAGCATCAGGCCTTCGCCGCCTGCGCGCACCACGGCGTCGAGCCGTTGCATCAGTGCCGCGCGGTCGGCCACGTGGGTTTGCTCGACCGCCTGTAGCCAGGGCACGCCAGCCCGGGCAACCATGGCTTGGATCTGCTGCACGCGCGCGCTGAAATCCCCCGCCGCGCCGGGCAACTCAAAAACCAGGTAATGCACCTGCCGCCATTCAGCATCCACCGGGTCGCGCTTGCGCACCGTGCCTGATAGCGCGTCGAAATGGTCGCGGGCAATCCACAGTTCGCCATCGAGGGATACGGCGGGAAAATTTTTCGTGAACCACACGGGCGCCGGAACCACACCGCCGCCGCGAAAGCGCAGCGTGCGGCCGTCCCACTGCGCGCGCACGCCGTCGAATTTTTCGCTCACCCAATACTGGGTGACGTCGACGTTGGCGGCATACACCTCGGCCAGCAGCATCGCCGGGGCGGCAGGCGGCGTGTCTGCATATGCCGGAGGAAGGGCGGCAAACAGCAGCAGCGCCAGCAGGGCGTGTTTCAACCGAGCCATTTGTGCAGAAACTGCGCGTTCCCCATTGCGGGGTCGAGCTGGTAGGCGGTGAAACCCAGGCGCCGGTACAGCGCACGTGCCGAGGCGTTGCCGTCGAGCACTTCGAGGGTGAGCTTGCAGGCGCCGCGCTCGCTGGCGATGGCTTCGATTTCAGCGAACATCTGTGCCGCGATCCCGCGCCCGCGATGGCCGGGCAGGACGACAACGTCGTGCACGTTGACCAGCGGGCGGCAGGCAAAGGTGGAAAAGCCCTCGATGGCGTTGATCAACCCAACGGGGGTGTCGCCGGCGAACGCCAAGACGCTGAAGATGAACGGCCGCGCAGCGAGCTGGCCGACCAGATTGGCGCGCGCAAAATCGGACAGGGGCGCGCCGCCGCCCGCCGGGTCGCGCGCATAGCTGTCGAGCAGATCAATCAGCGCCGCGCCGTGGACCGGATCGGCGTAATCGGCCCGGACTATCTTGATCAATGGCCGCTCAAGCATCGGCCTGGATGCGCATCGACAAATCGACTGCGCGGATATGTTTGGTGAGGCTGCCGATGGAAATGCGATCGACCCCGGTTTCGGCCACCGCGCGCACCGTGTCCAGCGTGATGTTGCCGGAGGCTTCGAGCAGGGCGCGGCCATGGGTCACCTGGACCGCGCGGCTCAGGTCGGCGAGGCTGAAGTTGTCGAGCAGGATCAGCGGCGCGCCGGCACTCAGGGCCTGTTCGAGTTCGCGGATGGTTTCCACCTCGATCTGCACGCTGACGGAGCCTTCCGCCAGGCGGAACGCCGCTTCCAGCACCTGCGCGATGCCGCCTGCCGCCGCGATGTGGTTTTCCTTGATCAGGATGCCGTCGAACAGGCCGATCCGCTGGTTCTGCCCGCCGCCGATGCGCACCGCGTATTTTTCGGCGAGGCGCAGGCCGGGCAGGGTTTTGCGGGTGTCGAGTATGGCGGCGTGGGTGCCGCGCACCGCATCGACATAGGGGCGGGTCGCGGTGGCTACTGCCGACAGGGTTTGCAGGAAATTCAGCGCGGGGCGCTCGGCGGTCAGCAGGGCGCGGACGTTGCCGCTGATTTCCACCAGCACGTCGCCAGCGGCGACGGTATCGCCCTCATTGACCCGCCAGTCGATCAGGCAACCGAGGTCGAGCGCCCGAAAACAGGCGTCGAACCACGGCCGTCCGGCGATTACGGCGGCTTCGCGAGTGATGATGCGGGCGTGGGCGGTTTGGGTGGCGGGGATGAGCAGGGCGGTGAGGTCGCCGCTGCCGACGTCCTCCGCCAGCGCCCGCGCGACATCGGTTTCTACAGCGGAAGCAATCAATTCAGACATGACGGGTTGAAATCGCCCTGACAGGCATCATTTGGGTGGGATCGAATATACCTTAAGCCCGAGGTCACCCATGCGTTTTGACAAGCTCACCACCCAGTTCCAACAGGCGTTTTCCGATGCGCAAAGCC
>JAAPAA010000220.1 GCA_012274165.1 Thiobacillaceae bacterium | reverse complement strand
CCCAGATACAGCGCCACCGGACAGCCCAGCCCGCCCGCGCCGACAATCAGTACCGCAGACTCGGCAATGCGCGTCTGCCCAGCCACCCCCACGTCGGGCAGCAGGATATGGCGGCTGTAGCGCAGCAACAGATCGTCATTCAGATTCATGGGATAAAACGCGAACTACTTGTAGTCCCGCCATTCCTCGGGGGTCTCGTCGCGATCGCCATGCAGATGACGCTCATAGACCTTGATGAAGGCTTGTTGCGATTTGATATCCGGCTCATTTGCCGCCACGTTGCTGCGCTGCACGCTCTCGCAAAAATAGGCCAGGGCACGCTTGAGCTTGCTGAGCAGACTGTTGTCGAGATGAAACCCTTGACTCGCCAATGCGGTTTCCAGGCCTTCAAGGGTGTACTCGCACACGTGGTAGCGCACCAGCAGATAGTTGGCCTCTGCCCCCACCGCCACCGTCAGCCCCTCCATCCCTTCCAGCAAGGATAGCGCGCGTTCAACCTGCCCGACGGGCAAGGAATGAAACACGATTTCACGGCTCTTTTCGAGATCACACGGGCGCATGGAATCCCCTGCAGATAGGCCAAAGGTAGATTAGCTCAGTATAGCGCGCGAACCGTGACGGCTGAACAGCCATCACTCGACGCGCTTAATGCCCCTGCAGGATTTGCAAACCTTTCAGCAAGTTCACCGCCTGATTCACCTGGTAATCGTTCTTCGACACAACCTCTCCCGGCTCCAGGGCGGTCGGTTTCTTGTCCTGAGTCCCCTTGTCCACTGGCGGCGCTTTAGTCGCGCCATCGGGCTTGTCTGCAGGAGCAGGCTCGGGATCACCATTGGGATTGCTCAGGTGCTTGTCCAGATCCACCTCACGAATGCCCAGACCCTCTTCTTCGCTTGGCATATTCGGATCCTGCACCACGATATCCGGCTCTATCCCTTTGGCCTGGATGGAGCGTCCACTCGGGGTAAAGTAGCGTGCGGTCGTGAGCTTGATCGCCGTGCCATTTCCAATCGGCAAGATGGTCTGCACCGACCCCTTGCCAAAGCTGCGCGTACCCATGATCACAGCACGCTTTTGATCCTGCAACGCGCCCGCGACGATTTCGGATGCGGACGCAGACCCGCTGTTGACCAGCACCACCATCGACACCTGCTTCACGCCTTCCGGCAGGTCTTTCAGGTAATCCGCCTGCATCGGCCGCAGATAAAACTCCCGATTGGCAGTCAGCCGCATCTTGGCGTCTTCGGTGCGGCCTTCGGTATACACCACCAGGCTATCGGGTTTAACAAACGCCGCGGTCACCGCCACCGCGCCATTCAACAAGCCGCCCGGATCGTTGCGCAAATCCAGAATCATGCCTTTGAGCGGCGCCTTGTTGTCCTTGTAAAGCTTATTCAGCGCCTCGGCCAGCAATTCGCCGGTGTGCTCCTGGAACTGCGTAACGCGCACGTAGCCGTAGCCACTTTCCAGCAGCTGGAATTTGACGCTACGGATCTTGATGACCGCGCGGGTCAAGGTCAGCACGAGCGGTTTGTCCACCCCCTTGCGCGCAATGGTCAGCTTGATGGTCGACCCCGGCTTGCCGCGCATCCGCTTGACGGCATCATTGAGCGACAAACCTTTCACCGGCGTTTCGTCAAGTTTGACGATCAGGTCACCCGGTTTGACCCCGGCCTTGAAAGCGGGCGTGTCTTCGATCGGCGACACTACCTTGATGAAGCCATCTTCCATGCCGACCTCGATACCCAAGCCGCCGAACTCGCCCTGCGTACCCACCTGCAAGTCCTTGAAGGCTTCGGCGTCAAGGTAGGTTGAATGCGGATCCAGGCTGGTCAACATTCCGTTGATCGCGCCGTCTATCAGTTTCTTGTCTTCGACCGGCTCGACGTAATCGTTCTTGATGCGGGCAAACACATCGGTAAAGGCGCGCAATTCTTCAACCGGAAGCGCCGTCTGTACCTCCTTGTCAGCGATCGCCGACAGGTTAATCGTCAACGCCGCGCCAGCCATCACGCCAGCCAGGCCGACGAGTATGAATTTCGCCTTATGTGTCATTTCACTTCACCCATAAAAGGGGATTAACAGGACGGCTTTGATGCCGCATTTCAAAGTACAAACCCGTGTCGGGCTGACCGCCGCTATTGCCTACCGATGCGATGGCGTCACCGGGCTGAACCCATTCGCCCACCTGCTTATACAGACTTTCATTATTACTGTACAGGCTCATATAACCTTCGCCATGGTCGACGATGATGAGGTTTCCAAAGCCGCGCAACCACTCGGCAAACACTACCTGACCTGCTGCAATCGCCTTCACCGCCGCACCTTGTCCGGCACGGATGAACAGTCCCTTCCAGCTCACCCCGCCGCCCTCTCTCGGAGCGCCAAAACTGTTCATGAGTTCCCCGGCCACGGGTAAATGCAACGAACCTTTCAAGCTTGAGAACGAACGTCCCGAGTGGAACGGGACCGGCGTTTCGGTATTGACCCCGACGCCCTTGCGTATCTGGCGGGCCACGCCTTTATCTGCCTGCTTGGATTGGGCCGATTTTCGTGCTGCCTCAGCGGCGCGGGCGCGCGCCGCCTGCTGCGCCATCACGCGATTGAGCCGCTCGACCAATTGAGTCAGACTGAGCTCGTCGCGCTTGAGCGTGGAAATTTCACGTCGCTGCTGCTGGATTTGCCCCGACAGTTTTTGTAGCACCTGTTCGCGCGCACGTTTGTCAGCCAGCAGTTTCTGCTGATCGGCCTCGCGCGAGCGCTGCAACTGCGTCAACTCGGTCGTTTTCTGCGCAGTGGTCTGTTGCAATGCGGCCAACTGTGCCAGATCGGCGCGCAGCGCTTCGATCAGTACATGCTGCGCGCGCGACAAATGGGCCAGGTAACGCAGATCGCGCGCGGTCTGGTTGGGATCGGCGCCATTCAGCATGAGTTTCAGCGCATCGCCCTGACCACGTTGATATGCGGCCTTGAGCACCTGCCCAAGCTGAGTCTGCTGCTGACGGATGCGCGCTGTCGTGGCGTCGGCCTGTTGCGTCAAAGTCTGCAGCTCACCCTGGGTGCGCTGACGCTCGCCGTCCAGTTGACGCAACTGGTTCACGCCACTGCTGATGGCCTGCTCGGATAGCCGCAGTTCGTCGGCGGCTTCCCGATGGTGGGTTTGGGTGGTGCGAAACTCCTGTTGCAAGGTGTTCAGGCGCTGCTTGAGCGCCTGCAACTCTGATTGCCTGCGATCAACCTGATTGGCGCCGACACACAGGGGCCAGCACAACACCAGCAAGGCGAGGTGTTTGACGTTCACCGCAACAGATTTACTCAAAATGAACCAGGGCTTCACCGGTCATTTCAGTGGGTTGCGGCAAGCCCATCATTTTCAGCAAAGTGGGGCTGATATCCTCGAGCGCACCGGTTTCCGCCAAACTGGCATGACGCCGCCCGACGTAAATCAGCGGCACCAGATTCAGCGTGTGCGCGGTGTGCGCCTGGCCGGTGACTGGATCGAGCATCAATTCGGCATTGCCGTGGTCAGCCGTAACCAGCACTTCGCCACCACGCGCGCGCTGCGCCGCAACGACCTTGCCGAGGCAGAGATCGACGGTCTCGATCGCCTTGATCGCCGCCTGCAGGTTGCCGGAATGGCCGACCATGTCCGGGTTCGCATAGTTGCAGACAATGAGGTCGTATTGCTTGCTCTCGATCGCCGCAACCAACTTGTCGGTGACCTCAAAAGCGCTCATCTCCGGTTTCAGGTCATAGGTTGCCACGTCGGGCGAGGGCACCAGCACACGGTCTTCACCGGGGAACGAGGCCTCCTCGCCGCCGTTGAAAAAGAAGGTGACGTGCGGGTACTTCTCCGTTTCAGCAATCCGCAGCTGACGCAAGCCCAGATTGGCAGCGTATTCGCCGAGACCGTTCTTGATCCGCTCGGGCGGAAACGCCACCGACACCACAAAATCGTCGCTATAACCGGTCAGGGTGCAATACGTCGCCAGGCGCGGCGTGACTTCGCGCTCGAATTCGCTGAAATCCGGCTCGATGAACGGCCGCGACAACTGACGGGCACGATCAGAACGGAAATTGAGGAAAATCACCGAATCGCCATCTTCCATTTTCACCGGCTTGCCGTCGGGCGACAGGATCGCCGTTGCCTTGACGAACTCATCAGATTCGCCGCGCGCGTAAGCGGCCTCCAGCCCGGCCAGCGGCGTCTCTGCCATGAATTCAGCACGCCCCTGGGTCAACAGATCGAACGCAGATTGAACCCGCTGCCAGCGGCGGTCGCGATCCATCGCAAAATAGCGTCCGATCATCGACGCGATATGGCCGACGCCAGCCTGTTCGATTTTTTCGCTCAGACGATGCAGGTAAATTTCAGCGCTTTTGGGTGGCGTATCCCGGCCATCCAGAAACACATGCAAACACACCTTGTGCAGCCCTTCACGCGCCGCCAGATCCAGCAAGGCATGAAAATGCAATTCGTGGCTATGCACGCCGCCGTCCGACAACAGGCCCAGCACATGCAGCGTCTTGTTGTTGTCACGCGCCAGATGCACGGCATTTAACAACGCAGGGTTGGTATAAAAATAACCGGACTCGATGGCGCGATCGATGCGGGTGAACTCCTGGTACACCACGCGCCCCGCACCGATATTCAGATGGCCCACCTCGGAGTTGCCCATCTGCCCCTTGGGCAGCCCCACTTCGGACTCCGAAGCATGGATCAGGGTATGCGGGTTTTCCTTCCACAGGCGGTCGAAATTGGGTTTGCTGGCCTGCGCGATGGCGTTATCGGCGCGCTCCGCGCGGCAACCAAACCCGTCGAGAATGATAAGGAGAACCGGCAAGGTCTTCATGAAAAAATTTGTATTACCTGACTCGTTTTTGTGGGATTATTTTAATATATGCATGATTTCTAATCTACACATAGCGCATCATGTTGTGGCAACTATTGGATCAACAAGGCGTACCGCGCTGCAGGATTTCCAAAACCTTCTACGAAATCACAGCGCATAAGAGTACTACACGAACAGGATCAAGGTAATGAATATGGCAGCAGAAGCAGAATGGAGTGAAGTGGATCTGATGGACAAGGAGGAGCACATTGAGCAGGCCTCGCGTGCGATGAAGGCCATGTCACATCCGTTGCGCCTGAAAATCCTCTGTGTACTGGGTGACAAGGAAGTCAGTGTGCAGGACATCGTTGATCATGTCGGCACCTCGCAAAGCAATATCTCGCAACACCTGGCCATTCTGCGCGACAAGGGCGTGTTGCGTACCCGCAAGGACGCCAATCGCGTGTTTTACCGGGTGGGTGACACCCGCACGCTCAAACTGCTGGGAATGATGCGCGACGTATTCTGCGGCTTTGCCAAGTAATACCCGCATCATCGACAGCAATCCGGTCTCGCGCCGGCGAGTCGGATTTTTCCAACCAGCTATCTCTATAGCGCGTCCCTTGTCAATTCACTGTCTAACGGAACGATATACTGCTTTATTTCTTGTTCTCAGCAGACCCGCGTTGAACATTCTTGTTCGGCAACCCTCCCGTAACTTTTATCCCAGCCAGATTTGGGAATATCCGGGTTGAGACACATAGAAATATAATTAAACGCTAATATTCATTCCGATTCCGTGCGCCCATTGCGTGCTCATACAACAACAGGAGGTTTGATGCGGCTTTCCAAAAAAAAATCATTCCGATTGAAAACACTCGGCTTCCTGTGCCTGCTGGCCCTCGCCCCTGCTGTGCGATCGGAAACGCTGGATTTCGATCAGGCCGTGCAACGCGCGCTGTCGCAAAACCCGGACATCATTGCCGCCGGCGCGCAGATCGGGCAAGCGCAGGGGGCAGTCCAGCAAAGCGAAGGAGCATGGCTGCCAAAAGTAACGGCTTCTGTCAATGTCACCCGCACCAATGACGCGCTCAACGCCTTCGGACTCACGCTGTCGCAGCGCAACGCCACGTTCAACGACTTCGGCGCTGCAGAGTTTACCGGTCCGGCCTCGCTCAATGTCGCGCCACATAATCTCAACTACCCCGACCCGGTAAATAATTTCAACACACGTCTGGAAGCGATCATGCCGCTATACACCGGCGGCAAGATCGAAGGCTATGCCGAGCAGGCCCAGGCTAATTTGCGGGCTGCGCGCCAGGGCGACGCGTTGGCGCGCCAGCAAGTGATTTTCGATGTGCTGCGCGCCTATGAAGGCGTGCATACCGCGCGCGCTTACCAGAATGTCGCCAAACAGGGGCGCCTTGCTGCCGAGGACTACGTCAAAACCATCAACAGCTTGCTTAAAGGCGGCGTGGTAGTAAAGAGCGACCTGCTATCCGCCCAGGTACATCTGGAAGATGTGAAGGTGCAGCAGACGCAGGCTGAGAATGCCGTGCAGCAGGCGCTTGATCAGCTCCACCTGTTGCTGGGCATGCCGCTGGCGACGCCGCTAGAGGTAGCCGGCAGTGTGGAAGTGCGGCCGCTGGAAGGCAAACTGGCCGATTATCAGGACGAAGCACTCAAGTCCAACCCCGGTCTCGCAGCCTTGCGCGGCCAGCTGGACGCGGCGCAGGCCGCCGTGAAAGTGGCGCGTGCCGGCAAGTATCCACAGGCCGGCCTGATGGCGCGTTTCGATACCAACGATCCCGGTGTGGGGTTCGAAGCAAACTCCTATACGGTGGGCGGCCAGTTGTCATGGCAGCTGTTCGACGGCGGCGTCACCAACGGCGCCATCCAACGGGCTCAAGGCGTTCGCGATGAGCTCGCCGCCAAGCTGAGTCGAGCCGAAAACGGCATCGCCTATCAGGTGGCGGATGCATGGCGACACGCAGACGAGGCGCAGCGGCGGGCCATGGCGCGGGAACTGGCGGTAAGCCAGAGCGAGGAAGCGCAACGCCTTGTGGAAAAACGCTACGCCAACGGCGTGACGACCATCACCGAACTGCTGGCCGCGCAGGCCCAACTGGACAAGGCCCGGGCGGATTGGGTGGCGGCCCGGTATGAACTCAAGGTGCAACGCGCCAACGCCCGTTTGGCAACAGGCCGTTTGCAGCCGGACCAACTGTGAGTAATCGAACATGAATCCAATGGCGCAATCCAAATTTTTTCATCTGGCCTTGCTTGGGCTGGCGGTGAGCGTGACTTACGGTTGCGGTGATCACGAATCCACAGACGGACAGCCCAGCGCCAGCCAGCACACTGTGGCCGCCAAGGTGCTGACGGTAGAGCAGACGCAGCTGAGTTTGCGCGCGGAGTTGCCCGGCATGGTGGTCTCGGAGGACCAGGTGCAGGTGGCCTCGCGGCTCATGGGCTATATCCGCGAAATCAAGGTAGAGGAAGGCCAGGCGGTCAAGGCCGGGCAACTGCTGTTCGTGGTCGACCCTTCCGACATCCAGGGCCAGATGGGGCAGGCTCACGCCGGTCTGGCACAGGCGGAAGCCGCTCTGGCGGATGCCAAGCTCGACTACGAGCGCTTCGGCGCGCTCTTCAAGGACGAAGCCATACCGAAGCAGCAATGGGACAAGGTCCGCCTGCAATACCAGGTTGCCCAGCAACAGGTGGCGGCCGCCCGCGCCGGACTGGGCCTGGCCTCCAACCAGATGCGCTATGCCTCGGTGGTGGCGCCGATCAACGGGGTCGTCACGCAGAAAATGGCCAACGCTGGTGACCTCGCCGCCCCCGGCCGGCCGGTGCTGGTGATCGAAGGCATGAAGAAACTCCAGGTGCGCACTAACGTGAGCAGCGATGTGTATGCCCGTATCAAGGCTGGCGAAAAGGTCGCGATCGTGACCGATGGCGATGCCGCGCAGGCGCCGGTCGAAGGCGTGATCGCCCAGATCGTTCCGGCGGCTGACCCGGTCAGCCATACCCATCTGGTCAAGATCGACCTGCCTGCAGGCAGCAGCCTGACGAGCGGCAATTTCGTCCGCGTCGGCTTTGCCGTCGGCAGCCGCCAAGGCATCCGTGTGCCGGCCACGGCGCTGGCCGAACGCGCCGGCATCACCGGCGTGTTCGTGGTCGACGCCCAAGGCATCGCGCGCTATCGCATGGTGCGTACCGGAGCGGTTGAACAAAACAGGGTGGAAATCCAGTCCGGTCTGAACGCGGGCGACCAGGTGGTCGTGTCCAACGTCGAGCAACTGGAAAATGGCGTCAAGATCGGCGGGAGCGCGCATGACTGAGCGCGCGGTTCCGCTCAATATTGCCGGCAAGCTGGCCGGCGTTTTCATTGAATCCAAAATCACCGCCATGATCATGCTGGCGGTGGCGCTGGCGGGCATCATGGCGCTGTTCGTCACCCCGCGCGAATACAACCCGCAGATCGTGGTGCCGGCAGCCAACATCATCGTCGCCAAGCCGGGGGCGTCGCCCGAGGAAATCCAGAATCTGGTGGTCAAGCCGCTCGAGGCCATCATGAACGCCCAGTCCGGCGTCGATCACACTTTCGGCTATGCCGCCCCGGATTTCGGCCTGGTGACCGTCCAGTTCAAGGTCGGCGAAGACCAGGAAAGAAGCCTGGTCAAGCTCTACAACCAGTTGATGCAGAACATGGACCGCATGCCGCCCGGCGCCATGCAGCCGGTGGTCAAGCCGATCAACGTGGATGACGTGCCGATCATGACGCTGACGCTGTCGTCCAACAAAGTCGACGACCAGCAGATCCGTCAGGTCGCGACCCGCCTGCTGGAGCAGCTGCGCAATGTGCCCGGAGTATCGTTCACCCAGGTACTGGGCGGCTCGCTGCGCGCGGTCAATGTCTGGATTTCGCCTGCAAGGCTGGCAGCGGCGGGCATCGCGCTGGATCAGGTGGACAAGATGCTGCAGGGGCAGAACGTCTCCGTTCCGGCCGGCACACTGGTCGACAACAATCGGATCTCGCCGCTGCAGTTGCAGGGGTTTCTCGGCAACGCCCGGGAGGTGGGCGATATCGTCATCGGCGCGCCCAACGGACGGCCGGTGTTCCTGAAGGACGTAGCCACGATCGTGGATGGCCCCGAGGAAGTGGACCAACACACACGTTTTGCCTACGGCCCCGCCTCGGGCAAGGACGGTGCGCATGGCGAAGCACCGGCGGTTACCCTGGCGATTGCCAAGAAAGCTGGCACCAATGCGGTGGTGGTGGCGAACGCCGTGCTGACCAAACTGGAACAGCTCAAACGCCAGGCCATCCCCGCCGACATCACTGTGGCAGTGACCCGCGATGACGGCGCGCGCGCCAACGATGCGGTCAACACGCTGGTCGAGCATCTGGGCATCGCCATCGGTTCGGTGGTGGTGATTCTGGTGTTCTTCCTCGGCTGGCGCGAAGCCGGCATCGTCACGCTGACGGTGCCGCTGATCCTGTTCGTGGTGCTGACCATCGGCCTGTTCGCCGGCCAGACCATCAACCGCATCACCCTGTTCGCGCTGATCCTGTCGCTGGGTCTGCTGGTGGATGCGGCCATCGTGGTGGTGGAGAACATACACCGCCACCTGCATCACGGCATCGGCGACCGCGATTTCAAGGACGTGGTCATCCAGGCCACCAATGAAATCGGCAATCCCACCAATATCGCCACCATCGCGGTGATCCTGGCCTTCATTCCCATGGCCTTCGTCACCGGCATGATGGGCCCCTTCATGCTGCCGATCCCGTTCAACGTGCCGGTGGCCATGATCGCCTCGCTGCTGATCGCCTACATCGTGGTGCCGTGGGCGACCAACCTGTGGCTGCAGAAAAAAGCCGCGCGAAGCGAACTGGCGCGCAAGGCAAGCCTGGAAGACGCCGGCGCGCAGAAGACCGACCGGCTGCACCGCGCCTATGTCAAAACCATCACGCCTTTCATCGAGCATGGCGGCCGCCGCAACCTGATGTTCCTGGCGGTGCTGGGCCTGCTGCTGGTGGCCATGCTGATGCCGGCGTGGCAGTTCATCCGTCCCTCGGGCATGAACGGACCGCTGTCGGCGCTGGGAGTGGAACTGAAGATGCTGCCCAACGACAACACCAATACCTTCCTGGTGGAAATCGACACCCCGGCCGGCACCCCGCTGGAAGAAACCGACCGTACCG
This sequence comes from Thiobacillaceae bacterium, assembly GCA_012274165.1. Classification (GTDB taxonomy): domain Bacteria; phylum Pseudomonadota; class Gammaproteobacteria; order Burkholderiales; family Thiobacillaceae; genus Thiobacillus. Next base: position 14,763 of record JAAPAA010000220.1, on the reverse strand, counting down.
CCCGCGCGGTGGGCGAGGTGCTGGCGCACAACCGCTTCGTCACCGATTACCAGACCTTCCTCGGCATGACCGCACCGATCGACTTTGCCGCCCTGGTGCGCGGCGATCTCATCAAGCGCGGCGACAACCTTGCGCAGATCCGGGTCAACCTGGTCGACAAGCATCAGCGCTCGTTCTCGTCGCACGCGATCGTGCAGGCGCTCAACGACAGCCTCAAGCCGCTGCGCCAGGCGTTCCCACAGGCCCGCGTCAAGCTCTACGAGACCCCGCCCGGCCCGCCGGTGCAGGCGCAAGTGCTGGCCGAGCTGTACGGGCCCGACTACGAAAAACTGCGCAGTGCCGCACCCGAAATGCGCCGCGCATTTGAATCGGTCTACGGCATGATCAACACCGACGACTCGGTCACCGCCACCATGCAATCCTTCACGGTGCGGGTGGATAGCGAAAAAGCTGCGCTGTCGGGCGTCGTCGCAGGACAGGTGGGCAAACTCCTGCGCGACTATGTGTCGGGCCTGGCGATCGGTTCGGTGCATGTGGATTCCGCGCGCGACCCCGTCAACATCGTGGTGCGCCTGCCGCGTGCCGAGCGTCAGTCGCCGCAGTCGCTGATGGCGATCCGCGTCACCAATATGATGGGCAGCCAGGTGCCGCTGGGCGCCATCGCCCAAGTCGAGCAGACTCCCTATGGCAAACCGGTCTACGATCGCGACCAGCATCCCATGGTCATGGTGGGCGGTGAAATGATCACCTCCAGCCCGGTCTATGCCGTGCTCGCGCTGGACAAAATGCTGGACGGCCAGCTGCTGGCCAATGGCGTGCGCTTCAAGACCGGCAATCTGGGCTTCACCCAGGCCACGCCGGACGACGTCACCGATTACCACCTGCTGTGGGGCGGTGAAATGCGTCTGACGCTGGACGTGTTCCGCGACCTCGGATCCGCGTTCATCATCGCCCTGGTGTTCATCTATCTGCTGCTGGTGGGCTACTACAAGTCCTTCATCATGCCGATGATCGTGATGGGTGCGATTCCACTGACCCTGATCGGCGTCTTCCCCGGCCACTGGGCCACGCACCAGGCCTTCACCGCCACCTCGATGATCGGCGTCATTGCGCTGGCCGGCATCGTGGTACGCAACTCACTGCTGCTGATCGACTTCATTGTCGATTACCGCGCCCAGGGCTACGGTCTCAAGGAAGCGGTCATCGAGGCCGGTGCGGTGCGGCTGCGGCCGATTCTGCTGACTGCGCTCGCCATCATCCTGGGATCGGCGATCATGGTCACCGATCCGGTGTTCGGCGGTCTGGCGGTGTCGCTGATTTTCGGCACCTTCGCCTCCACCGCGCTCACCCTGGTGGTCATTCCGCTGCTGTACTACATCTGGCAACAGCGTAGCGCGGACCAGACTTGAAAAAACATCAACCGCCCTTATTTAAATCGCCTGTTTTTGAGGAATCAATCATGACCGTTGAACGCATCGTCCGCATCATTGCTGGCGCCTTCCTGATGTTATCGCTCGCGCTTGCCCATTTCTCCGGCAGCGTTGACATGACGCAACCGTCCTGGTTGTGGTTCACCGCCTTCGTCGGCTTCAACCTGTTCCAGTCAGGCCTCACCCGCCTCTGTCCTCTGGACACCCTCCTCAAAAAAGCCGGCGTCCCTTCCGCCTGCGGTCTGTAAGGAATATTCATGGACATGCAATTTCTGCACGACAACTGGATGCTTGCGTCCCTGGCGCTGGCCTCTGGCGCCATGCTGGTCTGGTCATTCATCGGCAACACACTTTCCGGCGTCGATGACGCCGACACGCTGAAAGCCACCCGCCTCTACAACGACGATGCGCTGGTGCTGGATGTGCGCGAAGACAAGGAATTCGCTGCGGGCCATATCCCCAAGGCCAAACACATTCCGCTGGGACAACTGGCCAACCGCATCCAGGAACTCGAGAAATTCAAGGGCAAGCCGGTGTTGGTTACCTGCCGCAGCGGCCAGCGCTCGGCGCGCGCCTGCGGCATGCTGAAAAAAGCCGGATTCGAGACCGTCTACAACCAGGCGGGCGGCATCATTGCGTGGGAACGCGCCAACCTGCCTGTCACCAAATAATCCGTCATTGAAAAGGGAGCTCCCATGGCCAAAGTTGTGATGTATTGCACCGCTGTTTGCCCCTATTGCGTGTCCGCCGAGCGTCTGCTCAAAAGCCGCGGCGTCACCGACATCGAAAAAATCCGCATCGATCTCGACCCGGCGAAGCAGGAAGAAATGAGGGTCCGCTCCGGCGGTCGCCGCACCGTGCCGCAGGTATTCATCGGCGACACCCATGTCGGCGGTTTCGACGACACCGCTGCGCTGGATGCGGCGGGCGGGCTAGTGCCACTGCTCGCCAGCGCTTGATTTTCCGGAACGCGTCGCCATCTTGAGGCGACGATCATTCGCCTCAAGGAGTCCCGATGGAACTTGCCTGCCCCCACTGCCTCGCCCTCAATCGCGTGCCGGATGAGCGCCTGGCCGATGCCCCCAAATGCGGTCAATGCGGCGCGCTGCTATTGCCCGGCAAAGCGGTCGACCTCAACGCCAGCAATTTTGACCGTTTTATCGCCAGGGCCGGTCTGCCGGTACTGGTCGACTTCTGGGCCGACTGGTGCGGCCCCTGCAAAATGATGGCGCCGATATTCCAGCAAGTCGCCGCCGAGATGGGCACGCGGGTGCGCTTTGCCAAGGTCGATACCGAAGCGAATTCGCAGGTGTCGATGCGCCACCACATCAAGGGCATCCCCAGCCTGATCCTGTTCAACAACGGAGCCGAAGTGGCGCGCACCTCGGGCGCCATGGAAGCGCATGCGTTGAAACGCTGGCTGGCGTCACAAGGCATTCAATAAGCGCGTGTAAAATGCGTGCCGGCACCGGAGTTGTGGCTCCGGTTTTACTTACCCCAGGAAACCATCATGACCGACGCACAACAACCTACATTCAATATCGAAAAACTCTACGTCAAGGATCTGTCGGTGGAAGTGCCCCACGCCCCCGCCATTTACCTGGAGCGCGAAGCGCCGCAAATGGACGTCAACATGTCGACCGAAAGCCGCGCGCTGGGCGATGACATGTACCACACCAGCATTACCGTCACCGTCACCGCAAAAATCGGCGACAAGAACATGTTCCTGGTCGAATGCACCCAGGCTGGCGTGTTCCGCATCCAGAACGTGCCGCAGGACCAGATTCCGATGGTGCTCGGCATTGGTTGCCCCAACATCGTGTTCCCGTATCTGCGCGAGACCGTGTCCGACGTGGTGATCCGCGCAGGCTTCCCACCCCTGCTGCTGAACCCGGTCAATTTCGAAGCGCTGTTCGCGCAACAGCAGCAGGCCCAGCAGCAACAGGCTGTCCCCGCGCAAACGCATTGAGCCGGGTTTGTTGAAGCCACGCCTGTCCCACGCGGGTTCGCTGCTCGCGACGGGCTTACTGCTTGCGCTGGCGCACCCTGCCAGTGCGCTGGAATACCGCAGCACCGGGCGCGCCGCCATCCTGTACGACGCGCCCTCCACCGCCGCCGGAAAAGTTGCCATCGCCGGCAGCGGCCTGCCGCTGGAAATCGTGGTCGACACTGAGTCGTGGATCAAGGTACGCGACGCCAGCGGCCGCCTGAGCTGGATCGAAAAATCGGCCCTTGGTGGCGCAAAAACCATCATGGTCAAAGCTGAAACCAGCGTTATCCGCAAACAGCCGCGAGCCGATGCCGAAGTCGTGACGCGGGTCGCGCGCGGCGTGCTGCTCAGTGTCACCGGCCCCGCCGATGCCTACGGCTGGCTGCCGGTGAAACATGCCGGCGGCCTCAGCGGCTGGCTGCCCGCACACGAAGCCTGGGGCAGATAAAGCATGGCGTCGATAAACCCATGGCGATGAAGCTGGCAGTACTCGGCGCCGGCGCCTGGGGCACCGCACTGGCGGCCAGTTGGGCGCCCCACCATAACGTGACCCTGTGGGGGCGCAACGCGGCCGAGCTCGACGCCATGCGCACCCAGCGCGTCAACGCCCGTTACCTGCCCGGCTGCCTGTTACCCGACCGCCTGCAGTTCAACCCGGATTTCAACGCCGCCGTCGACACCGCCGAGCTCGTCGTCATCGCCGTTCCCAGTGGCGCGCTGCGCCCCACCCTCTCCGCGCTGGCGCAGCGCCCCAGGCTGGCACCGCTTCTGTGGGTGTGCAAAGGTTTCGAGCCCGGCAGCCGCAAACTGCCGCATCAACTGATTGCCGAGTTGCTGCCCGCACACGCGCAAACCGGCGTGCTATCCGGCCCCAGCTTTGCGCAGGAAGTCGCGCAGGGCTATCCCACCGCACTCACCCTCGCCGCTCACGACACCGCGCTGGCGCAGCGCCTGGCCGAAACCCTGTCTGGCCAGCGGCTGCGCATTTATGCCCATGACGACGTCGTCGGCGTCGAGATCGGCGGCGCGCTGAAAAACGTCATGGCCATCGCCGCCGGCATTTGCGACGGCCTGCAACTCGGCCACAACGCCCGTGCCGCACTGATTACGCGCGGCCTGGCCGAAATGACCCGGCTCGGCGTCCGGCTCGGCGGACACTTTGAAACCTTCATGGGATTGTCCGGTTTGGGCGACCTCATCCTCACCACCACCGGCGACCTCTCGCGCAACCGCCAGGTTGGCCTGCGCCTTGCCTGCGGCCAGAGCCTCGACGCCATCCTCGGCGAACTCGGCCACGTCGCGGAAGGCGTCACCACCGCACGCGAAGTCGCCGCCCTGACCAACGAACTGGATATTGACATGCCGATCACCCGCGCAGTCTGCCAGATGCTGTTTGAAGGCCTGCCCGCCGCGCAAGCCGTCGATGCCCTGCTGAACCGGCACATCAAGACAGAGTTTTTAAAACCGGCCTGATCAGGCTTTGTGCAGACAGCGTCCCCGCAAGGCCCGCGCATCCTGTCTCACCGCGTCGGCTCCTGCCCTATTGTTTTCTGCCGGTTTGACCGTAGAGCCCTCATTAGCCTCGCGGCTGCAACTGGCAGCCATCCTGGTCTGACAAAGTAATAGAATGCAATGGTTTCATTCGCCGGGGATGCGAGGACTACGTGGGTAAGGGTGGCATGGATAGTCCGGACAATTTGAATCGCTCCCGCAGCAATCCCTTGCGCGGCCTGTTTCGTCTCCTGATCGGATTCGTCCTGCTGGCCTATTTGTTCGCCATTGTCTGGCATTGGACTTATGCCAAGCGGGAAGCCAAGACGCAACTGCTTTACATCAAAAGCAGCCTGGTAGAAAACACGCGCACCACCCTGAGAAACTACGAACTGGTGCTACGCGGGCTGGGCGGCGAACTGGTTGCACTGGGTGCGTTGGAGACGCCGTCACGCGGCCGGGGGCTCATCGAGCGGATGCAATCGATCGACCCCGGCATGGCAGGGCTCGGGCTGGCCAGGCCTGACGGACAACTGGTGCTGGTGAGCGGCATCCCGGACGACACGCTTCTACCCAATCTGTTGCAGCAGGCAGAAACCCGCGACAGCTTCCGCCAGAGCCTCAGCTCCGGGCGCCTTCAGCTGGGCCGGCCGTACTACATGGCGTCCCTCAAGCATTGGGTCATTCCGGTGCGCGTGCCCATCGTCGATCGACAGGGCCACCCCGTCGCAGTCATGACCGCAGGCTATTCCATCGAGGGGGGGACCGCCCTGCTGGCCAACACGGTGCTGCCGCCTGACGTGGAAATTGCCTTGCTGCGCGACGACCATTACGTCCAGTATCTCCAGCCCCTGCCTGCAGGCCCCCGGCAAGCCGTATACCAGGCTGTCTATCAACAGCCTGTCCACCCCAAAACCATCCAGCAAATCGCTGCGCTCGCCCCCAGCCTCCAGGGGATCTCAACGGTCGATCTGCCCCGCCATAACGGCCGGCACTATGTCGCGTATCAACGGATCAACGAATACGGGATGCTGGCTGCGGCATTCATCCCCTGGAACGCAATCGTGGCCGACTGGCTGCAGCGGATCCTGCTGCCGAGTCTGCTGCTGCTGGCCTGTCTCATCGGCGGCACCCTGATTTATCGGCGCGCCCAGGCTCGTCAGGCTGAATCCGACGCGGTCGTCACCCGTCTTTCAGCCTGGCAGCAGGCGGTTCTGGATGGCGCCGAATACAGCATCATTTCCACCGACACCGCAGGCACCATTGTCAGTTTCAACGCCGCAGCCGAGCGCATGCTGGGCTATCGCGCCGAAGAGGTGATCGGCAAAACCAGCCCGGCAGTCATTCATGATCCGGACGAGGTTCGCCAGCATGCGATCGAGCTCAGCCAGGAACTGGGCGAACCGGTCGAGCCGGGGTTCGACGTTTTCGTCGCGAAAGCCCGGCGCGGCCTATCCGAAGAGCGCGAATGGACCTACCTGCGCAAGGATGGCAGCCGTTTCCCGGTACGCCTCTCGGTCACCCCATTGCATGGATCAAATGGCGCGATTGAAGGTTTCATCGGAATCGCTGCCGATCTGACCGAGCAGAAGCGGGCTCAGGCCAGACTGCGCGACAGCGAGGCGCACTACCGCATCCTGTTCGAGCATACCGGCGACAGCATTTTCCTGATGCAGGGCGATCGGTTTGTCGACTGCAATCCAGCCACGCTCGAGATGTTCGGCTGCACCCGCGACCAGATCATCGGTACCACGCCCTACCGCTTTTCCCCCCCGTTCCAGCCGGACGGCGAGCCGTCCCGGGACGCGGCGCTGAAAAGGATCACGGCGGCGTTTGCGGGCGAAACCCAGGTTTTCGAATGGCAGCATCTGTGCCTCGACGGCACGCTTTTCGATGCCGAGGTGGCACTGAACATCATCATGATTGGCGGGCAGGCGCATATCCTCGCCACCGTGCGCAATATCAGCCAGCGCAAGCAAGCCGAAGCCGAGCTGGAGCAATCCCGCTTGGCGCTGGTCGATCGCAACGAAAGCCTGCGCCTCATCAACCAGTTATCCAACCGCCTCCATGCGTCGCTCAAGCTGGATGACATCCTGCACGAAGCCATGGACGCCCTGCTCGGCCTGAGCCATGCGCCGCATATTGCGATCTACCTGCTGGCCCCGGATAGCGCCCAGCTGAGTCTGGTAGCCAGTCGTGGCTTCGGGGAACAGTTGTTGCAACTGGGCGCAGCTCTGCCGGTGGCGGGCAGCCTGAGCGGCCTGGCCCTGGCCGACAAACGCTTGCTGGTAAGCGATGATTTTGCAGGGGATGAGCGTTTGCAGCCCGAGCTGCGGACTGCGCTGGTGGCTGCGGGGCTGCACTCGGGTGTCGTCATTCCGATGATCTATCACGAACAGCCGCTGGGCAGCATCAACCTGGTCTATGGCGAGCGCCGCCTGTTCAGCGAGATGGAACTGGAAACGCTCAACGCGTTCAGCAATACCGTTGCGATGGCGATCGCCAATTCGCGGCACGTCGTCAGCCTGGCCTTCCAGGCCAAGCACGACAGCCTCACCGCCTTGCCCAATCGCTCCGTCCTGCACGAAGAGTTTGCGGATCGCATCGGGCGCGCCACGGGAAACACCGCGCTGCTGCTACTGGATCTGGATCGTTTCAAGGAAATCAACGACACGCTGGGGCATCACATCGGCGATCACCTGCTGACCCAGGTGGGCCCGCGACTGGAACAAGCCCTCGCGGGCCAACCCAGCCTGATCTGCCGTCTGGGCGGCGACGAGTTCGCCATCCTGCTGAGCGGGCTGGCCGATAAAAACGAAGTGACTGGATTGGCCAAGGGGATTATCGACGCGCTGCACCTCCCCTTCATGATTGAAGGCGTCGCCCTGCAAATCGCCGGCAGCATCGGCGCGGCCCTTTATCCGGAACACGGCGACAACAGCCACGCCCTGCTACGCGCGGCGGACGTGGCGATGTATCAGGCAAAAAACCTGACGGCGGGGGTGGTGGTCTACGACCGCGGTTTCGACACCCACAGTCCGGAGCGCCTCGCGCTCGCCGGCGAACTGACCCACGCCCTGCAGAACGAGGAAATGGTTCTGCATTACCAGCCCAAGTTCGACCTCGCCAGCGGGCAGATCATCGGCTTTGAAGCGCTGGCGCGCTGGCAAAATCCCCGGCTCGGGCTGCTGTACCCGGACGCCTTCATCCACCTGGTGGAAATGAATGAAGTCATCCATCCCTTCACCCAGGCCATCCTGCATCTGGCCCTGGCCGACAAACGCCGGCTGCACGATCTGGGCTATGCCCAGCCGGTCGCGATCAACCTGTCGGCGCGCAACCTGATGGATGGCCGCTTCCTCTCCCATCTTGAACAAGCCATCGTCGCCTACGATCTGCCCCATGAGGAAGTCGAATTGGAATTGACCGAAACGGCCCTGATGCACGATCCGGACAGCTCGATCGCGCTGCTGCAAGTGATCGCCGCCATGGGGGTCAACATCGCGGTTGACGATTTCGGCACCGGCTACTCGTCCCTCGCCTATCTCCGGCGGCTGCCGCTGAGTTCCCTGAAAATCGACCGCTCATTCGTCATGGGCATGGCCGGCAATTCACCGGACGCGACCATCGTGCGCTCCACGATCGCCCTGGCCCATGGACTGGGACTCAACGTGATCGCCGAGGGCGTTGAAGATGGCGAAGCGCTGGCCATGCTGAAGGAGATGGGGTGCGACCAGGCACAGGGCTATCACCTCAGCCGTCCGCTGCCGCTGGATGAACTGCTCGTCTGGCTGAACCAAGCCGCCCTGGCTGACGCCTGACCGGGCGCGTTCAAGCGCCCCCGGCAAATCCATTCTGCCGCCACGCCTCGAACACCACCACACTCACCGCATTCGACAGATTCATGCTGCGCGAGCCGGGCAGCATCGGCAGGCGCAGGCGGTGGCCGGCATCGAAGCCATCGAGGATGTCCGCGGGCAGGCCGCGTGATTCGGGGCCGAACACGAATACGTCGCCCGCCTGAAACGCGTTGTCCGCATAGCGCGCGTTGCCCTTGGTGGTGAGCGCAAACCAGCGGCGCTCAGGCAGAGCGGCCTGCACGACATCCCAACCGGCATGCACCTGCACGCAGGCCATGTCGTGATAATCCAGCCCGGCGCGCGCGACCTGCTTATCTGACAAATCAAACCCCAACGGTTCGACCAGGTGCAAACGGCAGCCGGTGTTGGCCGCCAGGCGAATCAGGTTGCCGGTGTTGGGTGGAATTTCGGGTTGATACAAAACGATGTCAAACATCGGCAATGACCTAAAATAGTGATTCTTACGAAAGGCGCATTGTATGGTTCCCTACCTCACCACTGCACTCACCGGTCCGCTGCTTGAACTGGAAAAACGCCTGCTCGACGCGCAGCCGACCATCGAGCACTGGTTCCGCCAGCAATGGAAAGAGCAGGCGGCGCCGTTCTACACCTCGGTGGACATCCGCAACGCAGGGTTCAAGCTGGCGCCGGTCGATACCAATCTGTTCCCCGGCGGCTTCAACAATCTCAACCCGGAGTTCATGTCGCTGTCGATCCACGCGGCGATGGGCGCGGTGGAAAAAATCTGTCCCGACGCGCAGCGCCTGCTGCTGATTCCCGAGAACCACACCCGCAATACCTTCTACCTGCAAAACGTCGCCGTGCTCGCGCACATCCTGCGCCAGACCGGCCTCATCGTGCGCATCGGCACGCTGATTCCCGAGATCACCCAGCCGACCACGCTGGAACTGCCCGGCGGCGGGCGGCTCACGCTTGAACCGCTGATCCGTAAAGGCGACCGCATCGGGCTGGAAGGCTTCGATCCGTGCGCGGTGCTGTTGAACAACGACCTCTCCGCCGGGGTGCCAGACATCCTCAAGGACATCGAGCAGACCATCATGCCGCCGCTGCACGCGGGCTGGGCGACGCGCCGCAAGTCGCGCCACTTTGCCGCGTATCAGCATGTTGCCGATGAGTTTGCGCGCTTGATCAACATCGACCCGTGGCTGATCGATCCCTATTTCAACCATTGCGGCAAGATCGATTTCCAGGCACGCCAGGGCGAGGACTGCCTGGCCGAAAAAGTCGGCGACATGCTCGACAAGATCCGCGTCAAATATGCCGAATACGGCATCGACCAGCCGCCCTTCGTCATCGTCAAGGCCGACGCCGGCACCTACGGCATGGGCATCATGACCGTGAAGTCCCCGGACGACGTGCGCGAGCTCAACCGCAAGCAGCGCAACAAAATGGCGGTCGGCAAAGAAGGCCTGGAAATCAGCGAGGTGCTGATCCAGGAAGGCGTCTACACTTTCGAGAGCATCAACGACGCGGTCGCCGAGCCGGTGGTCTACATGCTCGACCACTTCGTCATCGGCGGATTTTATCGCGTCCATACCGGACGCGGCGCCGACGAAAACCTCAACAGCCCGGGCATGCATTTCGTGCCGCTGGCGTTCGACACCACTTGTGTCACCCCCGACCGCGCCGCCAACCCCGACGCCGCGCCGAACCGCTTTTATGCCTACGGCGTGATCGCGCGGCTGGCGATGCTGGCGGCCAGCATCGAACTCGACGACGCACTGAACGAGACCGTATGAAACTGCTATTCATCGTTGATCCGCTGGCCGGACTCAAAGCCTACAAGGACAGTTCGGTGGCGATGATGCGCGCGGCGGTGGCGCGCGGCCATGCCGTGTTCGCCGCCGAAGCGCGACAACTGTATGTGGCCGATGGCGTGTCGCGCGGCGCCTGTGCCGCGCTCGACGTGAGAACCGACCACGACTGGTATCGTGTAATCGAAACCCGCGATTGCGTGCTGAAGGATTTCAACGCCGTGCTGATGCGTAGCGACCCGCCAGTCGATACCGATTATTTACTGGCCACCCATCTGCTCGGCATCGCCGAAGCCACCGGCGCACACGTGCTGAACCGCCCGGCGTGTCTGCGCGACTTCAACGAAAAACTCGCGATCCTCAATTTCCCGCAATTCATCGCCCCCACGCTGGTGTCCGCCGATGCGGCGGATGTGGGAGATTTTCTCGCCGAGCATCACGACATCATCGTCAAGCCGCTCACCGAAATGGGCGGCAGCGGCGTCTTCCGCCTGACGCTCGCCGACCCCAACCGCAACGCCATCCTGGAAACGCTCACCCGGCACGGCCGCCGCGCGATCATGGCGCAGCGCTACTTGCCCGAGATTGCGGACGGCGACAAACGCATCCTGCTGATAAACGGTGAAGTCGTACCGTGGGCGCTCGCCCGCATCCCCCTGGCCGGCGAAACGCGCGGCAACCTCGCCGCCGGCGGCACCGCCCGCGCACAGCCGTTGTCGGCACGCGACCGCGCAATCGCCGAAACCATCGCGCCGTGGGCAAAAGAGAACGGCATCTTCCTCTCCGGCCTCGACGTCATTGGCGATTGCCTGACCGAAATCAACGTCACCAGCCCGACGGGATTTCAGGAAATCACGGCCCAGTCGGGGCACGATGTGGCGGTGCAGTTCATTGCTGCGATTGAGCGTGGATGTTCAACCACGATTCGCCCTTGATGCGTGGGGCGTGCATGCGAGCAGCGCGAATCAGCCTGTGGTTTCTGCTGCTGTGGGCGCTCGCCGCCTGCAGCCCGCAGCCTTTGACGCAGCAGCAGTCGTATGTCTTTGGCACCCTGGTCGAAATCAGCGTGTACGGTGCGCCCGAGGCCCAGGCGCAGGCGGCGACTGCCGCCGTGCTGGCGCGCTTCGATCATTTGCATCACACGCTGCATGCCTGGCAGCCGAGCGACCTGTCGCGGCTGAACGCGGCGCTGGCGAAAGGCGAACGCGCAACGGTGACGCCCGAACTGGCGGCGATGCTGACGGACGCGCAAAAGCTGTCGATCCAGTCCGGCAACCTGTTCAACCCGGCCATCGGCGGGCTGATTGCGTTGTGGGGGTTTCATGCCGACACGCCGCAATCGCAGGTGCCGGATAGCATTGCGATTGCCGGGTGGGTGAAGCAGCAACCCCGCATGGGCGACCTGCATATCGAAAACAACACGGTATGGAGCGACAACCCGGCGGTACAGCTTGATCTTGGCGGCTACGCCAAGGGCCGCGCGCTCGACGACGCGGTGGCGATCCTGCAAGCGCACGGCATCAGGAACGCACTGGTGAACATCGGCGGCAACGTCATTGCGCTGGGACAACACGGTGAGCGGCCGTGGCGCGTCGGCATCCAGCATCCGCGCAAGGCGGGCACGCTGGCGACGCTGGACTTGCTGGACGGCGAAGCGATTGGCACCTCGGGCGATTACCAGCGTTATTTCGAAGCGGGCGGGCGGCGATATTGCCATGTGATCGACCCGCGCAGCGGCTGGCCCGCCACCGGCATGCAGTCGGTGACGATCCTGCTGCGTGGTGCACGGGCGGGCACGCGTTCGGATGCGCTGTCAAAGCCGCTGTTCATCGACGGCGCAGCGCGGCTCGCGGATCACGCGGCGCAATCGGGGATTCGTGACTACCTGGCAGTGGATGCCGCCGGCAAAACGGTTCGCTCCTCCACGCTGGCGGCGCGTCTCCACTAGAATGCTGTCTTTGCTTTTTTTGATGTTCACGACTTCACCATGATAGGCATCCTCATCGTCGCCCACGGTTCGCTCGCCGACAGTCTGGTCGAGTGCGCCACCCATGTGCTGGGGCAGCGCCCGCGTGGTCTCGCCACACTGGATTTCATCGGCCACGCCGACCCCGACGAGCGGCAGAAAGCCTTGCAGGAAAGGCTGGCCGAGCTGGATGAAGGCGACGGCATCCTGGTGCTGACCGATCTCTACGGCGCCACCCCCAGCAACACGCTGTGCCGACTGCTCGAACCCGCCCATATCGAAGGGGTATCCGGAGTCAACCTGCCGATGCTGCTGAAAGCGCTGAACTACCGCGACACGCTGGCCCTGCCGCAACTTATCCTGCGCATCGTCGAAGGCGGGCGCAACAGCATCAACCATATTTCCGAGACCATGTGCCATGCAGCAACGGGACGTTGAAATCGTCAACAAGCTCGGGCTGCATGCGCGCCCGTCCGCCAAACTCACCCAGCTCGTGTCCGGCTTCAAGAGCCAGGTGTTCATGACGCGCAACGGCCGCCGCATCAACGCCAAGAGCATCATGGGCGTGATGATGCTGGCGGCCGCCAAGGGCAGCCTCATCACCCTGGAAACCGACGGCGAAGACGAAATCGCAGCAATGGACGCACTGGCCGAATTGATCTCAAGCGGCTTTGGGGAGGAGCGATGAGCTTTTCTCTGCACGGCATTGGCGTGTCCGGCGGGATCGCCATCGGCTACGCGCACATCACGTCGAGCGCGCGCGTCGAAGTGCCGCAATACATGCTGGACCACCAATACATTCCCGAGGAACTGGCGCGTTTCGACGCCGCCATCCTGACCACCCGCGCCGAGCTCGAAACGCTGCGCAGCCATATCCCGGCGCACGCGCCAGCCGAGCTGTCAGCGTTTCTCGACATGCATCTGATGTTCCTCGGCGATACGGCCATTTCCGAGGAACCCAAGCGCCTGATCAACGAATCGCAATGCAATGCCGAGTGGGCGCTGGCGCAACAGATGGAAGCCCTGGTGGCACGCTTCGATGAAATCGAGGATACCTATTTGCGCAGTCGCCAGGACGACGTGGTGCAAGTGGTGCAGCGCGTCCTCAAGGTGTTGCTCGGCCACCCCAGCCATTTGCCGCTGGACGTCAACTTCGACGAGGAACGCATCCTGGTTGCGCACGAACTGTCGCCCGCCGACATGATCCTGTTCAAAAGCGTGCATTTCGCCGCCTTCATCACCGATCTGGGCGGCACCACGTCGCACACAGCGATCCTGGCGCGCAGCATGGCGATCCCGTCGGTGATGGCGCTGCACAATGCACGCGGCCTGATCCGCGATCACGATCTGCTGATCGTCGATGGCCGCGATGGCGTGGTGATCGTCAACCCGGACGAATCCGCACTCGCCGAATACCGGCTGCGGCAAAACCAGTGGCGCATCGATACCGAAAAACTCAAGCGCCTGAAAACCAGCAAGTCGGCCACGCTCGACGGCACCCCCATAGCGTTGATGGCGAACATCGAACTACTGACCGACATTGCCGCCGTCAAAGCGGCCGGCGCACAGGGGATCGGCTTGTTCCGCAGCGAGTTCATGTTCCTCAACCGCAGCGATCTGCCGAGCGAAGACGAGCAGTACGAGTTTTACAAAACGGTGACCGAGTCGCTCGACGGCAAGCCGGTCACCATCCGCACCCTCGATCTGGGCGCTGACAAGCAGGCGCCGTGGGGACATTCGGTGGCAGACAACCCGGCGCTGGGTCTGCGCGCAATCCGCTTGTGCCTGGCCGAGCCCGGCCTGTTCCAGACGCAGCTCCGTGCGATTTTGCGCGCCTCTCACCATGGCCGGGTGAACATACTCATCCCCATGTTGGCCAGTTTTATCGAACTGCGCCAGACCCTGCAACACATCGATGCCGCCAAGGCCGCATTACGCAAGGACGGCCTGAAATTCGACGAGAGCATCGCTGTCGGCGGCATGATCGAAATACCCGCCGCCGCCCTGTCAGCTGCTTTTTTTGCCGAACAGCTGGATTTTCTGTCGATCGGCACCAACGACCTGATCCAGTACACGCTGGCAATCGATCGCGCCGACGACAGCGTGGCGCATCTGTACGATCCGCTGCATCCGTCGGTGCTCAACCTGATTCAGCACACCATCCGTGCGGGCGCCAAAGCGGGCAAGCCGGTATCGGTATGCGGCGAAATGGCGGGCGACCAGCAGTTGACGCGACTGCTGCTGGGGCTGG
>JAAPAA010000219.1 GCA_012274165.1 Thiobacillaceae bacterium | reverse complement strand
GTATTGCGCGACCTTGTCCTGGATCACCTGCCAGCCTGCAATCACCACCAGCACAGTGATGAAGCTGTTAAGCAGGATCAAAGGCATGGAAATGCCATCCACCCCGAGGTGATACTGAATGTTGAAGGTCGGGATCCACGCCGACTTCTCGACGAATTGCATGGCCGAGGTCGTGGTGTCGAAGCCGGTCACAAGCGGAATCGCGACGATGAAACCAGCCAACGCACCCGCCAGTGCGAGCCAGCGGGCGAGCGGCGCGTTTTTGTCGGCCCCCGTGGCGAGCACGAGCACGCCCGCAAGGATGGGTACCCAGATAACAAGGGAAAGCAGCATGTCGTTCATGGATTAATTCAGCCGGGCAAACCAGGTGACCAGGGCAAACACCCCGATCAACATGGCAAAGGCGTAGTGGTAGATGTAGCCCGACTGAAACGCACGCACCAGCCGGGAGAGACGCTCGATCAAGTGCGCCATGCCATTGACCGCACCGTCGATGGTCGCCTCATCACCGCGCCGCCACAGGCCGCCGCCGAGCAGGCGCGCGCCGCTGGCGAACACTGCGATGTAGAGCTCGTCGAACCAGTATTTGTTGAGCAGCATCTGGTGAATGAAGCTGAAACGTTTGGCAATCGCCGCCGGAATATCCAGCCGCTTGAGATAGAAGAAGCCCGACAGCCCGACCCCTGCCGCCGCCAGCCAGAAAGGCAGCGTGGTGACTGCGTGCAACCCCATCGCCAGCGCGCCGTGGAATTCCTGGTTGATTTCGTGCATCACCGGATGGCGATCAGAGACATAAATCGCATTGCCAAAAAAGTCGCCGAACAGCATCGGCTCGATCGTCATGTAGCCGATGGCCAGCGACGGCAACGCCAGCGCGAGCAAAGGGCCGGTTACCACCCACGGCGTTTCGTGCGGGGCGTCGTTGTGTTCGGCATGATGCGGGTCGGGTTCGTTGCCATGGGCATGCCCCTGATGGAACCGTTCCTTGCCGTGGAACACCAGAAAATACATGCGGAAGGAATAAAAGGCGGTGACGAACACCCCCGCCAGCACAGCAAAGTAGGCAAAATCCGAACCCGGCAGATGCGACAGCTTGACCGCCTCGATGATGGTTTCCTTGGAATAAAAGCCCGACAGGAAAGGCGTGCCGATCAGTGCCAGCGAACCGATCAGCGAGGTAATCCAGGTGATCGGCAGGTATTTTTTCAAGCCGCCCATATAGCGGATGTCCTGGTTGTGGTGCATCGCCATAATGACCGAACCGGCGGCGAGGAACAGCAGCGCCTTGAAGAAAGCGTGCGTCATCAGGTGGAACACCGCGACCGAATAGGCCGATGCGCCGAGCGCAACCGTCATGTAGCCCAGCTGCGACAAGGTGGAATACGCCACCACGCGCTTGATGTCATTCTGCACCATGCCGAGAAAGCCCATGAACAGCGCGGTGATCGCGCCGATGACCATGATTAAGCTCAAGGCCGTATCGGACAGTTCATACAGCGGCGACATGCGCGCGACCATGAAGATGCCAGCCGTCACCATCGTCGCCGCGTGGATCAGGGCGGAAATCGGCGTCGGGCCTTCCATCGAGTCGGGCAGCCAGACATGCAGCGGAAACTGCGCCGACTTGCCCATCGCGCCGATGAACAGCAGGATGCCGATGACGCTCATCAGCATCCACGGTTTGCCGGGGAATAACGTAATCGTCTCGTTGACCCGCGCCGGCGCCTGGGCGAACACCGTGGCGTAATCCAGCGTGCCGAAGTAAGCCAGCACCAGACCAATGCCCAGAATGAAGCCAAAGTCGCCGACCCGGTTGACCAGGAAGGCCTTGAGGTTGGCGTAGATCGCGGTCTCTTTGGTGTACCAGAAGCCGATCAGCAGATACGACACCAGACCCACCGCTTCCCAGCCGAAAAACAGCTGCAGGAAGTTGTTGCTCATCACCAGCATCAGCATCGAAAAAGTGAACAGCGAGATATAGCTGAAGAAACGCTGGTAGCCCGGATCGTCGTGCATGTAGCCGATGGTGTAGATGTGCACCATCAGCGAAACGAAGGTGACGACCAGCATCATCATCGTGGTGAGCGAATCGATCAGGAAGCCCACCTCGAAGCGCAGATCGCCCAGCGCCATCCAGGTGTAAACCGTGCCGTTGTAGAGGTGTCCAGCCTGCACATCCTGAAACACCAGCACCGAGGCGGCGAACGACACCGCCACCCCCGCAATGGTGGCGACATGCGACAGCGTGCGGCCGATCAGCTTGCCGAAGAAGCCGGCGATGATCGCGCCCAGCAGCGGCGCCAGCGGCACGATGAGATAGAGCGTGTGCATGTCCATCCGCATCAGCCTTTCAGATGGTCGAGGTCATCGACGTTGATGGTGTGCATATTGCGGAACAGCACCACCAGAATCGCCAGCCCGATGGCCGATTCGGCGGCGGCGACGGTAAGGATGAAGAAGACGAAAATCTGGCCGTGGATGTCGCCCAGATAATGCGAGAAGGCGATGAAGTTCATGTTCACCGCCAGCAGCATGAGTTCGATCGCCATCAGCAGGATGATGACGTTCTTGCGGTTGAGGAAGATGCCCAGCACGCTGATGGCGAACAGGATCCCGCCCAGCACAAGATAATGCGATAAGGAAATCACGCGCCGCCCTCCCCTGCTTCCGGCTTCTTCACGGCCTGCATTTTGATAATGCGCAGACGGTCGTTGCGCTTGACCTTGACCTGTTCGGCCGGGTCGATGTACTTGCTGTCCTTGCGGCGGCGCAGCGTCAGCGCGATGGCAGCGACAATCGCCACCAGCAGGATCACGGCGGCCAGTTCGAATGCGTACACATAGTCGGTATACAGCAGCCGCCCGAGTTCCTTGGTGTTGCTGTAATCGGCGGCGTGCGGCGCGGGGGTACCCATGACTTCCAGACCGAAATGGCGGCTGCCCAGAATCAACGCCATTTCGATCACCAGCAGCACCGAGACGAATCCGGCCAGCGGCAGGTAATCCCAGAATCCCTCGCGAAACTTGTCCAGGTTGATGTCGAGCATCATCACCACGAACAGGAACAGCACCATCACCGCGCCAACGTAGACCAGCACCAGGGTGATGGCGAGGAACTCGGCCTCCAGCAGCATCCACAGCCCGGCCGCGGTAAAGAACGCCAGCACCAGAAACAAGGCGGCATGCACCTGATTGCGCGCGGTAATGACGCGCAGCCCGGCGAACACCAGGATGGCGGCGAAGAAATAGAAGATCGCAGAGGTGTAGGTCATATCGATTGGTTAGCGAAACTTGGCATCGGCAGCGCGGTCTTTTGCGATCTGCGCTTCGTGCTGGTCGCCAATCGCCAGCAGCATCGGCTTGGTGTAGTAGAGATCGCCGCGCTTTTCGCCGTGATATTCGAGAATGCGGGTCTCGACGATGGAATCGACCGGGCACGACTCCTCGCAGAAACCACAGAAAATGCATTTAGTCAGGTCGATGTCGTAACGGGTGGTGCGGCGCGAGGCCTGGCCATTGGCGTCACGGCGTTCCTCGGACTCGATGGTGATCGCCAGTGCAGGACAGACGGCTTCGCACAGCTTGCAGGCGATGCAGCGTTCCTCGCCGTTGGGGTAACGGCGCAGCGCGTGCAGGCCGCGGAAACGGGGGCTTTGCGGGGTTTTTTCTTCCGGGTATTGCACCGTGATCTTGCGCGCGAACATGTTACGGCCGGTGAGCATCATGCCGCGCAGCAGTTCGATCAGAAGCAGACTGCCGAAGAAATTCGTGATCCGTTTCATGGCGCGCTCAATGGAAGAGATAACCATACGGCGTCTGCATCATGCCGCCAACGAAGACGATCCAGACAATGGTGATGGGGATGAATACTTTCCAGCCCAGACGCATGATCTGGTCATAACGATAGCGCGGAAAGGTGGCGCGGAACCACAGGAACAGAAACAAAATAAAGCCGATTTTAAGCAGCAGCCAGACGATGCCATCGGGCAGAAATGGCACCGGCGACAGCCAGCCGCCGAGGAACATCAGTGCGGCCAAAGCGGCAACCAGGAACATGTTGGCGTATTCGGCCAGGAAGAAAACGGCGAAAGCCATGCCGGAATATTCGACATGGAAGCCGGCGACGATTTCGGATTCACCCTCGGCGACGTCGAACGGTGCGCGATTGGTTTCGGCCACACCGGCAATCAGGTACACCATGAACAAGGGAAACAATGGCCAGATGTACCACTGATGGATGCCGCCTGCCTGACCGTGAACGATATCGGTGATGTTCAACGACTGCGCCGCCATCAGTACGCCGACCAGTGCAAAACCCATGGCAATTTCATACGACACGATCTGCGCCGCAGAACGCATCGCGCCGAGGAAAGCGTATTTGGAATTGGATGCCCAGCCCGCGATGATGACGCCGTAGACGCCCATCGAGGTGATCGCCATCACGTACAGCAAGCCGGCGTTGATGTTGGCCAGCACCAGCGTATCGGTAAACGGAATCACCGCCCACGCTGCCAGCGCCGGCGCGATGACCAGGATGGGACCCAGGATGAACAGCCCCTTGTTGGCGCCGGAAGGAATGATGATTTCCTTCATCAGCAGTTTCACCGCGTCGGCGATGGGCTGCAGCAAGCCCTGGAAACCCACGCGATTGGGGCCGATGCGCACCTGCATCCAGCCGATGATTTTTCTTTCTGCGTAGGTCAGGTAAGCCACGCCCAGCATCAGTGGTATCACCAGCGCCATGATCTTGATCAGCGTCCAGATGACGGTTTGAACGGCAGCCCAGTTCATGCCCACGCTTTCCATCAGACCGGCTCCGCCGTGATCGGCCCGAACATCGGACCCAGCCCGGCTGTCAAAGGATGGCCGCACTGCACGCGCACGCAGGTGTCGGGCAGCAGGTCATCACGCTGCACTTTAAGGGTTAATGCGCTGGCGGTCTGGCGCAACGAAACGCGACCGTTTTCCTGCAGGCCCAGTTTTGCAATCAGGCGGCTATGCATGCGCGCCACCGGCAGTGCGGCGTCGAGCGTCATCTGCAGCGAAGGTGAGCGGCGCACCACCGCATCGGTTTGATAAATCGGCACCTCAGCCACCCGCTCCAGACCCGCATACGGCTGGACGGACGCCAGCGTCACCCCGCTGATTTCATTATTCAGGTAAGCCTGCACATTGCCGGTCGGGGTGTCGCCGAGCGCTTCGCGTAATACGTCTTTCGAATCGTTATGGTCGAACCCGGCCCGCCCCAGCAGGTTACCCAGCACGCGCAGCACTTTCCATGCGGGACGCGTCTCCCCAAGCGGCTTGACCACCGCATGGAAGCTCTGCACACGCCCTTCGGCGTTGACGAACGTGCCCGGCGTCTCGGTGAACGGCGCTATCGGCAGCAGTACGTCGGAGAATTCCATGTTCGCGCGGAACGGGCTGAGCGTGACGACCATTTCGGCCTTCGACAGCGCCGCAGCCGCGGCCGGGCCGGCGGCGGAATCGAATTCCGGTTCGGTGTTCAGCAGGATCGCCGCCTTGAGCGCGCCGCCCAGCATC